>JALUYN010000446.1 GCA_027012915.1 Cellvibrionaceae bacterium | reverse complement strand
AAGCAGATGGGAAACAGTCCCAAGATCAGCCTCAACACCCCCAAATACGGTTACCACCTTTAGACCTACCAGCTGGTGCCAGTAATACTCTCCGGCGTCCAATTCTGGCATCTGCTGCCGCTCAACAGCCACATCAACCTGGCAATAATCCCGCGCTTCGTCCCGGTCATCGAGACCTTTGATATGGACCACCAATCCTTCGCCATGAAGTTTGTAGTCGTCAATTTCAACGGACTTAACACCGTGACGGGTTTTCAACCACCAGGGGTTGTAACTGCAAATATTTTCCCGCGGCTGGGTGTCAGAGTGGACTTTAAGCCACCCTTTAACACCGAATACCGTAGTAATACGCCCTAAATTCACGAGATTCGAGCGCTTTTGGGGAGAGTCAACCATTAACAGAATGCTCCCCTACTAAGTCGCTAACCGGAATACCGGGCACAAGCTGAATTAAGCAGCTTGCTCAGACAGCAGCTTGGCAACGCGATCAGAGCACTTGGCACCTTGGTCCAGCCAGTGCTGAATGCGATCATTGTCAACGCGCAGACGCTCTTCCTGACCACGAGCAACAGGGTTGAAGAAACCAACGCGCTCAATGAAACGACCGTTACGAGAAGAACGGCTGTCAGTTACGGTCAAGTGGTAGAAAGGACGCTTCTTGGAGCCGCCGCGAGCTAAACGAATGCTTACCATTATGTAATTCCTGGATTGTCATTTAAGTAACGTCCTCTCCAAACACCAAAGTTCAAGGAGAGCAGACGCGAAAAAGTTCTGTTTAACGCAGATACAGCCTGCGAAAGGCGCGGTATTTTAATGTAAGGGGCCGGGTATGTCTAACCTTTATTAAGAATTAACCCGCCAACACCGATAATAATAAAAAGGCGAAGTAGCCTGGCCACTCCGCCCTTGAAGAGAATCAGAGAGGATTACTTGAATCCAGGGGGCAGGCCACCACCCGGGAAACCTCCGGGAGGCATTCCACCTGGAGGCATGCCACCACCTCCACCGCCGAGCATACCGCCCATGCCACGCATCATCTTCTGCATGCCGCCGCCCTTCATCTTCTTCATCATCTTGGCCATCTGCTTGTGCTGCTTCAGCAGACGATTCAGATCCTGGATCTGAGTGCCAGAGCCCATGGTTATGCGACGTTTACGCGAGCCGTTGAGAATATCTGGATTGCGGCGCTCATCGGGGGTCATGGAGTCAATAATGACTTCCATCACTTTGAATTGTTTGGTCATATTGGCCTGCTCAGCCAACTGAGCAACATTGCCCATGCCAGGCAGTTTTTCCAACATGGAGGACATCCCCCCCATATTTTGCATCTGTTGCAGCTGGTCACGCAGATCTTCGAGGTCAAACTTCTTACCCTTGACCACCTTGGTGACCAATTTTTCGGCTTTCTGCTTATCGAGTTTCTGTTCAGCCTGCTCTATCAGTGACAGCAGGTCACCCATCCCCAGGATACGAGAAGCCAAACGATCGGGATGGAAAGGCTCCAGGGCATCGGTTTTCTCACCCATACCCATAAACTTGATGGGCTTTCCAGTCACGTGCCGCACGGACAAGGCCGCACCGCCGCGTGCATCGCCGTCCGCCTTGGTCAAAATAACGCCCGTCAGCGGCAGCGCTTCGTTAAAGGCTTTAGCGGTATTGACCGCATCCTGACCAATCATGGCGTCAATCACGAACAGGGTTTCAACCGGGCTCACCGCCTGGTGCAAGCCCTGAATTTCATTCATCAATTCATCATCAATGTGCAGACGACCCGCCGTATCCACAATCACCACATCGGCAAACTGACGCTTGGCATGATCGATAGCGCCATTGGCGATATCCACGGGATTCTGATCTGTAGAAGACGGATAGAAGTCAGCACCCACCTCTTCGGCCAGAGTCTCCAGCTGTTTAATTGCCGCGGGACGGTAGATATCCGCAGAAACGACCACCACCTTTTTCTTCTCACGCTCTTTCAGGAAGCGCGCCAGCTTTGCTACCGAGGTGGTTTTACCCGCCCCTTGCAGGCCGGCCATCAGAATCACCGCAGGCGGCTGGGCTGCCAAATCCAAGGATTCGTTGGCTTCGCCCATCACCTGAATCAGTTCACTTTCAACGATCTTAATAAATTGCTGACCGGGATTCAGCGCGCGCGATACTTCCGAACCAATGGCGCGCTTGCGGACCTGCTCAATAAACGCCTTGACCACAGGCAGAGCCACGTCGGCCTCCAGCAACGCCTTGCGCACATCGCGCAGGGTGTCCTTAATGTTGGCATCAGTAAGCCGAGCCTTGCCCGTCACCTTTTTCAGCGTGCCCGTCAGGCGATCCTGCAAATTATCAAACATGGAAAGAACTTCTCTAAACTGTGCAAATTCGCGATTATACCCAACTTGGTCCCCGCTGTAACAGCGGATGCTATCTGCGGCAACAGTCATCACAGGAAATTACAGTAATCGCTGAGCAACAACTTCTATTTACCCCCCTGCTGTGACAAACTTTGCGCTCTGTTTTCAAAGACTCTGCCCACGCATGATGACCGATTTCCTGACTCTGACCACCACCATCGCCGCTATTGTGCTGTATCTTGGCGCCAGTGGATATTTGTTTCATCTGGTTCGTCAACAGGACACCGCTCACGCTCAATGGCTGCTGGCATTGGCCCTCTGCGCCATTGGCATGCACAGCGCCAGCCTGCATCAGACCCTGTTCACCGAGCACGGAGTGCAGCTGGGCTTTGTCACCGCAGTATCACTGATTGCTTTGATCGTGAATCTGCTGGTGCTTATCAGCGGATTGAAAAAACCACTACACAACCTGTTTATTTTTTCCTTTCCTTTTACCGCAGCGGTTTTGCTGCTGGAAATTGTCCTACCTGCCACAGATGTGACCTACAACAATCTCAGTGAAGGCACCATAATCCACATTCTATTGTCAATTCTGGCCTATAGCCTGCTGATTATTGCGACCCTGCAATCGTTGCTACTGGCTTACCAGAACCACCAACTGCGCAACCATCACCTCACTGGCACTGTGCGCCTACTGCCGCCACTGCAAACCATGGAATCATTGCAGTTCGAGCTGCTTTGGGTAGGCGAAATTCTGCTAACCCTGGCCATTATTACCGGCTTTATATTTCTTGAAGATCTGTTTGCGCAGCATCTGGTGCACAAGACCGTATTTACTCTTATCGCCTGGTGCATCTATGCCACGCTGCTTTGGGGGCGCCACAGCCAGGGTTGGCGTGGTACCGTGGCCCTAAAGTGGACCCTGGGTGGGTTCTGCGCATTGATGCTGGCCTATTTCGGCAGCAAATTTGTGCTGGAAATGCTGCTGTAAAAACCACATTTTTTACAAGGCAAGAGTATTGCGCCACCGCCCAAACTGGGCCACTATACGCCCTCATATAGGAACCACAGGTTTACCACTCTTTGAACAGCATCCCTCTTGAATTCCTCTTTGGAATTCTTGCCATCCTGATTGTCCTGTCGGGTTTTTTCTCCAGTTCAGAAACCGGCATGATGTCACTCAACCGATATCGCCTGAAACACTTAGCCAAAAAGCAGCACAAAGGGGCTCAACGTGCGGCTGAACTGCTGGAGCGCCCGGACCGACTCATCGGTGTAATTCTGATTGGCAACAATCTGGTCAATAACTTTGCGGCCGCCCTGACCACTGTGATTGCCATCCGCCTCTATGGTGAAGGCGCTATCGCACCTGCAAGTGTATTGCTCACACTGGCCGTGTTGATTTTCTCTGAGGTCACCCCCAAAACCATTGCTGCACTGTATCCTGAGAAAATCGCCTTCCCTGCAAGCCTCATTCTCAAGCCCCTGCTCTTTGTCCTCTATCCCGCTGTATGGCTGGTCAATGCTCTCTCCAACGCACTGGCAAAGCTGTTTGGAGTCGATCCGAGCAAAGCCAGTAACAGTGAACATCTGCGTCCTGAAGAACTGCGCACAGTGGTTGACGAACACGGCGACCTGATTCCCGACCAGCATCAAGGCATGCTGCTCAACGTACTGGATCTCGAAAAAGCTACAGTGGAAGACATTATGATTCCGCGCAACGAGGTCATGGGACTGGATCTGGAAGACAGCATCCCCAAGATTCTCAAACAGATTCGCAACAGCGAGCACACGCGTTTGCCGGTATACGAAGGCGACATCAACAATATCGTCGGTATTCTGCACCTGCGTAATGCAGCCCGATTTATCCACGGTAGCGACGAGTCAGTCACCCACGAAGCCATCCGACGCTTCAGCCGCCAACCCTACTTTGTGCCCGAATCTACGCCGCTACACACGCAGCTGATGAATTTCCAGAAAGAGAAACGTCGTATTGCACTGGTGGTCGATGAGTATGGCGATGTGCAAGGCATCATTACCCTGGAAGACTTGTTGGAAGAAATTGTCGGCGACTTCACCACCAATACCGCCGAGGAGCAATCCGAAGAAATCAGCCTATTGAGCGACGGCTGGTATCAGATCGAAGGGGCCGCATCGATACGAGATATCAACCGCCATCTGGAATGGCAAATGCCCACAGATGGTCCAAAGACCCTAAATGGTTTGATGATGGAGTATCTTGAGAGCATTCCCAGTGGGCCAATTAGCTGCAATATCGGCCTCTACCGCTTCGAAATTCTGGAAGTCACTAACAAGCGTATCGAAAAGCTCAAAGTGCGCAGCCGCAAGTAATATACTGCAGCCACATATAAGAAAGGGCTGAAATATCAGCCCTTTCCCGCAAAGTTCCCGAATCGATACTTTAGAACTGGATCGTTACTGCACCTGCGGCTGCAATCGCCTTATCACAAGCTTCAGCAATACTCTGCCCACGTGCCAAAACCACCCCCATACGGCGCTGACCACTAACCTCCGGCTTGCCAAACAGGCGCAACCCGGTATCTGGCTGCGCCAGTGCCTCAGTCAAATTACCAAATCGAACCTGACTCGATTCTCCCTCCACCAGAATTACCGCAGAGGCGGCTGGCCCATGCTGAGTAATATTGGGAATAGGTAGCCCAAGAATCGCACGAGCATGCAGAGCAAATTCCGAAAGATCCTGAGAAATTAAGGTCACCAGTCCGGTATCATGTGGGCGTGGTGACACCTCACTGAAGATGACATCATCGCCTTTGACAAACAATTCCACACCAAACAGTCCCCAACCACCCAGCGCCGCCGTGACCTTCTCGGCCATGATCTGCGCGGATTCCAGAGCCTTTTCTGACATGGCCTGCGGTTGCCAAGATTCCTGATAATCACCATTCTCCTGGCGATGGCCAATGGGTTCGCAATAGCTGGTACCATCGCGATGACGAATGGTCAGCAAAGTGATTTCATAATCAAAATCGACAAAACCCTCAACAATGACCTTGCCTGCGCCAGCGCGCCCTCCTTCCTGAGCATATTGCCATGCAGATTCAATGTCGGCGACTGAGCGAACCAGACTCTGCCCCTTACCAGAGGAGCTCATGATCGGCTTGATAACACAAGGACTGCCGATACGCTCCACAGCTGCACAAAAATCCTCATAGTTGTCAGCAAACTCATAAGCCGAGGTTCGCAACCCAAGCTCTTCCGCCGCCAGGCGACGAATGCCTTCTCTATTCATAGTCAATTGTGTTGCCCTAGCGGTGGGCACTACATTAAAGCCCTCTGCTTCCAGGTCCACCAGAGTATCAGTAGCGATGGCCTCAATTTCCGGGACTATATAGTCCGGTTTCTCTCTTTCGATCACTTCCCGAAGAGCCTCACCATCGAGCATGGACAGAGAGTAGCTACGGTCAGCCACCTGCATGGCCGGCGCATTTTCGTAGCGATCACAGGCAATCACCTCAACGCCCAGGCGCTGCAATTCAATGACTACTTCCTTGCCCAATTCTCCAGACCCGCACATCAATACCTTGGTCGCCGTGTTGGAAAACGGCGTACCGATTGCAGCTTCTTTGTTCAGTTCAGTCATTGGCAATACTCTTCACTCATGGAATCAATTCATAAAAGGGTTGGAGGCTTTGGCACGCTCATGACAGCGCTTCAATACCTCTTTGCGCTGATCATTGTCGTAGCTACCCCAGTGGCTGATTTCATTGCCAGTGCGATAACAGCCAACGCAGATATCATCGTCATCGAGGGCGCATACGGAAACACAGGGAGATTTGATTGGCTTTTCCACTTCGGAGGAGGAAGTCTTGAGTTTGTCTTGGGATTTCATGTCTTACTGCTGGTTAAATAGTTAGAAGTGTCTTTTGGACTTTAGTCAGCGGCGATTCTGCATCGCCTTTCTGCGGCTTTCAACATAAGCGACTTCTTTGGCCCAATCTTTTTCTCGCGCAGCATTCACGCGAGACAGTCCCGCCCCCATGTGCTCATTTAAAAAGTTCAACATCAGACGCGCCGTAAAGCCCCAGATTTCATAACCGTCAAAATCGTAAGCAGGCGACCAGACCTCCCCATTAGTGCGCGGAAATATGTCGGTACGCGAGCGGACATCATCCAAAAAGAACTGAAGTGGTACGTTAAAAATGGCATCCAATTCATTTCGATTAACGGTTAGATCCAATTCTTCAGGCACCACCCCGACATAGGGAGTAACTTCAACACCCTGCCAGGTATGTGCCGAAGGCAAAGTACCGACTACATCCACCAAATCGGGAGCCAAACCAATTTCTTCGTGGGTTTCTCGCAACGCTGTTACCAGCAGGCTTTCATCCTGATCTTCCCACTTGCCTCCGGGCAATGCCACTTCACCGCTGTGGTTATTCAAATGGTCGGCACGTCTGGTGAGAATTACCGAAGGGGATAACTCGTTGTCCGTCAGGGCGATCAGAACCGCCGCGTGCTTGGGGAACTGTCCGCGCTTTTCATCTATTGTTGATCCGGTTTGTAAGTTATCCCGTAGTTGACTGAGCATAGTTATATTGTAGGGTTTTCCCGTTGTGAATTAGCGCCGTTTCAACGACTTAAACATAAACAAGCTACCCGAAACTGGCGCTGTCGTCCATGACTCCGCCCCTCGTAATACCCTATAATGGGCTGAAAGATAACAAGAGCGAATCACCCATGAAGTACTGCAGTCAGTGCGGCAGCGAAGTCAATTTATCAATTCCCGACGGCGATGACCGCCACCGCCATGTGTGTGATGATTGCGATACTATCCACTACTCCAACCCCAAAATTATCGCTGGCTGTGTACCGGTTTTTGAGGACAAGATCCTACTCTGCAAGCGCGCTATAGAACCGCGATACGGCAAGTGGACACTGCCTGCGGGCTTTATGGAAAACCTGGAGAGCGTTGAAGAAGGGGCGATTCGCGAAACCTGGGAGGAAGCCCGGGCCGAGGTTACCATCGACAGCCTTTATACGGTATTCAGCCTGCCGGAAATCAGCCAGGTATATATGCTGTTCCGTGGACATCTAAAAGAGCCGGTATTTGCATCCGGTCCGGAGTCACTCGACGTTGGCTTGTTTTCCGAGGATGAAATCCCCTGGGATGAACTGGCATTTCCAGTGGTTAAGAAAACCCTTAAGCACTTCTTCTCTGATCGAGACAAAGGTGGGGACTATCCGCTGCGCAGTGAAGCATTGTATTGGCCTCACCGGCCTAAACCCAAAGAAGATGGCTCAACCAGCTGAGATCAGAGTTCCTCCAGCTTCCACACCTCAAAGGCAGGCTCTTCATAGGGATGCGCCTGCTTAAGCGCATCAACAGCAGCTGTAACAAGGCTATCGTCACACACCATTTCCACTTTGTATTCCGCTACAGTTTCAATGGCGCCTTGCTGACCGATATGAGGCTGACTACCAGGCAGCGGTCTAAACTGCCCCTGCCCCAGTACCTGCCAACAGCAATGATCATAATCACCGATGCGGCCAGCGCCGGCTTTAAATACCGCCGCCTTCACCAAATCCACATCGGCTTCAGGAACAAAGAAACACAGTTTATACATGGTGTCGTTCCCGCGAGCTTACGATCAGCCTAGTACACGCACATTGATCACGTGCTCTACACCGCGAATGGCATCTACTACTGCGTCGCTGGGAACGTCTTCTACATCGACAATATTGTAGGCCACATCGCCACGACTCTTGTTCATCATGTCAATCACATTGATATCGTTGTCGCTGAAGACCGACAGCACATGCCCCAGAACACCAGACACGTTATCGTTGCAGAAAGTGATACGCACACCTTCCGCACGCGGCAAATTGATGGGAGGAAAGTTAACCGAGTTCTTGATATTGCCGTTTTCCAAATAATCTTTGATCTGATCGGCAGCCATCACAGCACAATTTTCCTCCGCCTCTGCTGTGCTGGCGCCGATATGTGGCATAGCCAGAACGTCATTGCGATTGATCAGGCAAGGCTCTGGGAAATCGCATACGTACATACCCAATTGCTGCTTGTCCAGAGACTTCGCCGCCGCTTTTGCATCCACAATGGACTCTCTGGCGAAGTTCAGTAATACAGCGCCTTTTTTAACAGACTGCAACGCCTCGGCATTGATCATATGGTAAGTCGGCTCGATGGCAGGCACGTGCAACGTGATATAGTCCGAGCGGCTAAGTAGAGCCTGCAAGTTTTCCATCTTTTCAACCTGGCTCGGCAGACGCCAGGCGGCTTCAACGGAGAGTGCAGGATCGTAACCCACCACATTCATGCCCAGCGACAGAGCCATTTCTGCCACCATGGAACCGATTGCACCGAGTCCAACTACCCCCAGTGTACGACCATAGAGTTCATTACCTGCAAAGCGCTTTTTCTCTTTCTCCAGCAATTTGCCCATCTCACCGGCGTCGTCCATCTCACTCAGAGTCTGAACATAATTCATCCCCCCGGTAATATCTCGGGAGCTAAGAAGTAAACCGGCAAGCACCAGTTCTTTTACTGCATTGGCATTGGCGCCCGGGGTGTTAAAGACCACAACACCAGCTTTGGTGTAATCATCCACTGGAATATTATTTACACCTGCACCTGCGCGGGCCACCGCCTGCAGAGATTCAGGAATGGGCTCGCCGTGCAGCTTGTGACTGCGCAGAACGTAGGCATCGGGAGTGGAAATTTCACTGGCCACTTCGTAGTGATCGCGATCAAAACGATTCAAACCTTTACTGGAAATGGCGTTGTAGGTCTTAACTTTAAACATGGGAACAGCCTGATTGGTATTGTTATTGTTGCAGGGGCGATTGCCCCTGAATTGCGTACGATGTTTTAGCAGACGATATTAAAAAGCTGAAAACTTAGGCAGTAACTTCCTGGTAAGCCCATTCAAGCCAAGGCATCAGCGCCTCCATATCTGCTTGCTCGACAGTAGCACCACCCCACAAACGCAAACCGTCTGGTGCATCGCGATAAGCGCCGATGTCGTAGGCAACGCCTTCTGCATCGAGCAACTTCACCATAGCCTTAACCTGATCAGCGGTAGCATCCAAGGTCAGACAAATACTGGTATTTGAAAGAGTGGCTTTGTCTTGCGCAAGAAAATTGATCCACGACTTTTCTGCTACAAATTTCTCTACGACCGCCAGATTGTCTTCCGATTTTTTTATAGCGGCCTTAACACCGCCGAGAGATTCCACCCAGTTAAGAGCATCGAGATAATCAGCAACACACAACATAGAAGGTGTATTAATGGTAGCTCCGGTGAAGATACCTTCGATCAGCTTCCCGCCCTTGGTCATGCGGAAGATCTTGGGTAATGGCCAAGCAGGAGTGTAATTCTCCAAACGCTCTACCGCGCGCGGGCTCAAAATCAGCATACCGTGAGCACCCTCGCCCCCGAGCACTTTCTGCCAAGAGAAGGTGACCACATCAAGTTTGTCCCAAGGCATTTCCATAGCAAACACTGCGGAGGTAGCGTCACATATGGTCAGACCTTTGCGGTCATCAGCGATCCAGTCACCGTTAGGCACCTTCACGCCGGAGGTTGTACCATTCCAGGTAAAGACCACGTCATTGTCGAAGTTCACTTCACTCAATTCAGGTAATTGGCCGTACTCTGCAGTCAAAGAGCGTACGTCGTCCAATTTAAGCTGCTTGGTAATATCACTATGCCAGCCCGTACCAAATGACTCCCAGTGCACTACATCTACAGGGCGAGCACCGAGCAACGACCACAGCGCCATTTCTACGGCACCCGTATCGGACGCCGGCACCACACCAACGCGGTAGCCTTCAGGTAAACCCAACAGTTCTGCTGTTTGACTGCATGCCTGCCCCAATGCTGCCTTGCCAATACTGGAGCGATGCGAACGACCTAATGTCTCCAATTTGAGCGCGGATACATCGTAGCCCGGACGTTTGCTGCAAGGCCCGGAGGAGAAATTGGGGTTTTGAGGTTTGACCTGGGGTTTCATAGCGTCGCTCTCACTTGGATAGGTTAAATAGAGATATTTGAAAAATTAGTGGCCGCCGATTATGCCAGCTTTTCAGTTAGCTGCCTATTCAGCTATGATCAGCTCAAATACCGCTTGCAGCGTGCCTCTACCGAATAATGGATAACAACAAGTAAGAGAGAAATTATGAAGATCTATGAAACCAGTACTGCGCCCAATCCCCGTCGCGTCCGAATCTTTCTGGCGGAAAAGGGCATCGATATGGAATACGTGCAG
>JALUYN010000445.1 GCA_027012915.1 Cellvibrionaceae bacterium | reverse complement strand
ACACCAGCGCAAATCCTCGGTGCTGGTGTGGCCGAGTTGCTTAAACTGCTCACAGGTTTCAGAAGCAAGGCGTTGTCGATCAATGGCGCGGTGATAGGTCAATGACAGTTTTAGTGGTGCCACAATGCCGTTGAAGCGACTGCTATCGTTGTACAACTCTGCGGTGTAGATATCCCAAAAAAGCACAGACAGGGTGGCTTTGCCCACCGGTTGCCAAGTGGCGTTGGAATGCGCTCCATAGACTGTTAGTGGTGCAGTAGCAAAGCTCCAGATCAGGAGTGTGCCAAGCGCGTTTAGGATAGCCGATTCACTCATGCGCCCAAAGCCCGAACAGTGCCTGTTGCTGAACCACACATAAGAACCAGACAATATTGAAGAGCAATCCATGCAACCAGAACTTGGAGGTTGACATCTACTCGCTCGATGCTGGGTTTTCCGGCTTTTGCATGGTGCAGTGAAGCACGCTGATTTTCTTTTCCATAAAGCCTGCTTCGCAATAAGCGAAGTAGAACAACCACAGCTGGCAGAAACGTCTGTCGTAACCGTGTTGATGAATGGTTCCCAGATTTTCGAGAAAGCGTTCGCGCCAGTGCTGAATCGTAATGCCGTAGTCGATACCGAAATCCATCACGTCGATCATTTCCATGCTAGTGTCTTGGGCCACATGCTGTTGAAGCAGGGAAAGGCTCGGTAGGAATCCACCCGGGAAAATATAGGTCTGAATAAAATCGGCGTTGTTTTGGTAGTGTTGCAAGCGCTGATGATCAATAGTTATGGATTGTAGTGCCACCTTGCCGCCAGGTTTCAGGCGCTGCTCCAGTGTTTCGAAGTAGGTGGGCAAGTATTCTCTGCCCACCGCTTCAATCATTTCCACAGAAACGATTTTGTCGTACTGGCCTTCCAGATGACGGTAGTCTTTCAGCAGCAGGGTAATTCTGTCGCTCAAGCCCGCGGCACGAACCTGTTCAGTGGCGTAGTGCAGTTGTTCTTCTGACAGGGTGGTGGTGGTGACCCGGCAACCGCTGCGCTGAGCCGCACGAATCGCGAGTGCTCCCCAACCGGTACCTATTTCCAGCAGGTGATCGTCAGCAGTCAGATCGAGCTGGTCCAGGAGACGATCAATCTTGGCGTATTGCGCTTCTTCGAGGGTGTAGTCGGGGTGGTCGAACAGCCCTGACGAGTAGCTCATGGTGTTGTCCAGAAAGTTTCGGTAGAGATCATTGCCCAGATCATAGTGGGCGCTGATGTTCTTTTTGGACTGGCTGACGCTGTTGCGATTAAAGCGATGTTTCAAATTGTGGTACGGCTTGAGCAGCCACTTGAATCGGCGCTGGTAAAGGTCCAGGTCTGCCTGATTTTTTGCGAAGAATCGCAATACGGCAGTTGGATTGGAGCTGCTCCACCAATCGTTCATCATGGCTTCGCCCAAACCAATTCCGCCGCTGAAAAGCACGCGCTGATAGAAACGGTAGTCGTGAATCGTTAAGTCGGCTGTTATCAATACGCTGTGGTTGAATTCCAGATGTTTACCGCAGGGAAGAGTGAGAGACAGGCAGCCTTCAGACAAGTTACCAAGAATTGCCACAAAGCGCTTTTCCAATTGGGATTGCAGCCAGTTCTTCGACGGTAGTGAATTCAATGGAGTGGTTCTGATGCTCTGCGTATTCATAAAAAGCCCTTGTCTTTGCAATCACTGTGAAGCGCGTTTTGGGTGGGGGAGAAACGGGATGCCCTTGAGAAACATCTTCAGAGCCTGCCAGTAAATCTTGGTTCGCGTTCCTGTGATCCATCCGAGATTACTAAGCAATACGCGAGACAAA
>JALUYN010000444.1 GCA_027012915.1 Cellvibrionaceae bacterium | reverse complement strand
CACGCTCGACAAGATACTGCATCTCGATAGCACCCTTGAAGGTGAAGAAGCCTGCGGCTGCCAGGCATTGAACGGTGCTCTGTTGTTTGCACAGCACCACCAATACCAGGCGGAACTGCTGGACATTCGCAACTCCGGCGACACCGCCGGCGATCATTCCCGGGTGGTAGGCTATGCCAGCCTCAGCATTCACTGACGCACAACAACATCAATTGCTGCAGCTGGCGCGAGAAGCCATTGCCGCAAGGCTTCGGGGCTCCGACATTGCCCCCGAACTTGTCGCAATCAGTCAGGCCGCTCCGTTTGATCAAACCGGCGCCAGCTTTGTCACGCTGAAAAAAGAGCATCAACTGCGCGGCTGCATTGGCACTCTGGAAGCTCATCGTCCACTAGGAAAAGATGTAATACACAACGCGCAGGCCGCGGCCTTTTCCGACCCACGGTTTACCCCGGTCTCGACCGATGAGCTGCAACAACTGCAATTGCAGATTTCCGTTCTCACGCAGCCACAACCATTGCCGGCCATGCCCGAGGAACAATTGTTGAACTTCCTGACACCGGGCCGCGATGGTCTGGTATTGCACGAAGGCAGTCACCGAGCCACCTTTCTGCCCGCGGTCTGGGAATCCCTTCCGACGCCGCAACAGTTTCTGCAAGAGCTGAAACGCAAAGCCGGACTTCCCTCGGAATACTGGTCGGAGACCATGAAATTTGAGACCTACCGCACGATTTGCTTTGGCGAATAGCCGATTGGGCGACACTATACTGGCACAGTTCCATCAAGCTCCTTAGAATGCCCGCACATTTGTTGCCTGGAAGTTCTGTCTATGTCTCTAAAACCTCTGCTTATAATCTCCGTCGGCCTGCTTCTCACCGGCTGCCTTGGTATTCCTGATATGCCCGGCCCCATCGGTATACCCGGCATTTAAATCCAACACGTAAGCGAGACCAACAATGTTAAAAGCCCTGTTTCTCGACATGGACGAAACCCTCTGCGATACCGCCGGCGCCAACAATCAGGCCAAACGCCTGTTTGGTGAAACGGTGCAGCAAACCTTTGGCGCGAACCTGGACGGTGATGCTATTGCCGACGGCTACGTTTCCGGGATATATCGTTTCTGGAGCGACGAGCAAAAGGCTCGCTACCAACCCATTGCCGATCGCAATGAGGGAGAGTTTCGAGTGCAGCTGATCAGGGATTTGCTGGCCGAACACGGCGTCGATAGAGTCACTCTTGAACAGGCACAAACACTGCAGGATCAGTTTGATCGCGACCGCATCGCCGCCTTTGACTTCTACCCCGGTATTGCGGAATTCCTGGCCGAAGCTCGCAAGTCATTTACCCTGGTGGTCATCACCAACGGACCGGAGTTTTCACAAGTACCCAAGGTGGAGCGGGTGAATATGGCGGCCCACGTGGATCATGTGATTATCGGCGGTCAGGAGCCCGAGGAAAAACCCCATCGCTCCATCTTTGAAAAAGCCATGAAGCTTGCCAACTGCGAGGCCCACGAAGCCATCCACGTAGGCGACAGTTTGCACTCCGATATCGCCGGAGCCCACAATAGCGGTATTACGTCCGTGTGGATTCAACACCAACAACCACTGGATGCGGAACTGGGTATCGACCCGCACCACACCGTAATGCACCCCTGCGAAATTCCCGAATTAATCAGAAATCTTAGCTAAGCTATTAAGACTGATTGTTTTGATTTATATCACCTGCGAGCCGGGACGATTTTTGGCTAGGGCCTGTTAACACTAATTCTGATGCTTCTGTTGCGTCTCAAATCGCGCCAATCTAGGCGCGAGAAGCGAGTTTA
>JALUYN010000443.1 GCA_027012915.1 Cellvibrionaceae bacterium | reverse complement strand
ACGACTGTCCTTGGCACTGAATAAGGTGGCTTCCATAGAGTGAAGTGACTTCCTGATGCCCAAAGGATACAAATAATAATATTTATCATTACACTTTCAGGCCCGCCACAAACACACAACACTGTTGTTTTATACAGTAATGCAGGGTAATGTCTCTAGTACTCAATAAAGATACTTAAGTCAGATGCTACCCACATGTACCGAACAACAAAGGCAAGCCGCAGAACACGGACAGGTCCTTGCCGACGGGGGAGTCATATCCACCCCTCAATTGATTATTGCAGGTGCAGGCACAGGCAAAACCAATACGCTGGCCCACAGAGCTGCTTTTCTAATTCTTAACGGCGTGGAACCCAGTAGAATTCTGTTGATGACCTTCTCCAGGCGCGCTGCGACGGAGCTGTCCAATCGAGCACAACGCATTGTCTTCAATAAACTCCAACAGGCGGACAGCGACAATCAGAAGGGTATTGACCACAAGGCTGCCGAGTCCGCCGCCGAGGGATTGAGTTGGATGGGCACCTTCCACTCGATTGCAAACCGACTGCTGCGACAGCACGCCACCAGCATTGGACTGGATCCCGACTTCAGCATCATCGACCGCAGCGATGCCGCCGACCTGATGGACGTGGTTCGCCACCAGCTGGATTTCACGAGCACGGAAAAGCGCTTTCCACGCAAGAGCACCTGCCTGGAGATCTATTCACGCTGCGTCAATGCCCAACTCCCTGTGCCCGATGTTCTAGAGCAGGATTTCCCGTGGTGCGCCGACTGGGCCGATGAATTAAAAGTGCTGTTCAAGGCCTACACACAAGCCAAGCAGTCGCAACTGAGTCTCGATTACGACGATCTGCTGCTGTATTGGTATCTGCTCGCGGGAGAAGAAGCGATCGCCAAGCGAATTCGCGGCCTGTACGACCATATTCTGGTGGACGAGTATCAAGACACCAATCGCCTTCAGGCCGGCATCGTCCAGCGCCTGTTTCCCGACGGCGCGGGTGTCACCGTCGTTGGCGACGACGCCCAGTCGATCTACCGTTTTCGAGCAGCCGAAGTGGACAATATTCTGTCGTTCCCCGAAAACTACAGTCCGGCCGCCAAGGTATTCCCCCTGAGCGAGAACTTTCGCTCCAACCAGCCCATTCTGGATTTGAGCAATGCGCTTCTGAAAGAGAGCAAGGAAGGCTATAAGAACTTTCTTCACAGTCGGAAAAGCGCCGCACATAAACCTCGACTGGTTGCCGTTGAAACATCTGAAATGCAATCGCAGTACATTGTTGAAAAAGTACTCGAAGCTCGCGAAGAAGGTATTGATCTGAAACGCCAAGCCGTGCTGTTTCGCTCGAGCCACCACTCGGACCATCTGGAAATCGAACTCAAACGTCACGATATTCCCTACGTTAAACACGGTGGCCTCAAGTTTCTGGAAGCCGCTCATGTTAAAGATGCACTGTGCATTCTGAGATGGGCCGATAACCCCAAACACAGAATCTCTGGTTTTCGCGTGCTGAAATTGCTGCCGGGAATTGGCCCCAAAATGGCGGACAAGGTACTCGACTATCTGGAGCTCAACAGTTTTAACTTTCAGGCCTTGGAGGCTTTCAAATCTGCCAAGCTGGATCACACCACCTGGCGCGATCTGGTCAAACTGCTGTCCGCCATTCAGAATGATCGCATCGAGTGGAGTGATCAAATGCATCAGGTCAGCCAGTGGTACCGGCCACTGCTTGAATCCAACTTCGATCATCCCTACACACGCAATGGCGATATCGAACAGCTGACGCAGATTTCACAGCAGTCGCCATCACGCGAACGCTTCCTCAGC
>JALUYN010000442.1 GCA_027012915.1 Cellvibrionaceae bacterium | reverse complement strand
AAAGAAAACCCTGGTTGATAAAGGTGGCAAAGAAAGTCTCGCGACGCGCTGCAGCCTATAAAGTACAACTCGAACAATGCAAGGACCAGCTCGACGACGGCTGGTGGTTTTTCTAGACCGGCTTATTTACAACACCCCACACTCCCCGTATGAGCAATTCGGAGCTATGGCAGTTTGGGGATGAACAGGCAAAAGTAGAGTCTATAAAATCCGTGCTTTTAACCAATCAAGGAATTGATCGATTACCAGAGGTTGGCTGAACAAGTAGCCCTGCACCATATCGCATCCATATGCGTTCAACATATCCAGTTCAGCCTGTGTTTCCACACCCTCAGCGACAACCCGCATACCCAGATGATGGGCAAGCTGAATCGTGGATTCCACGATTGAGGCATTACCCGGATTGTTTTCCAGTTGAGTGATAAAGGACCGATCAATCTTTAACTCATCCACGGGCAATTTTGATAGATAGGCCAGAGAAGAGTAGCCGGTGCCAAAGTCATCAATCGAGACCCCAAGACCCATTTGATGAAGGCGATTGAGCGTATCCATGGCGCGGCGTCGATCGATCATCAACGCACTTTCCGTAATCTCCAGGATCAATACCCCGGGCTCAATACCCCAGTGGCTGAGAAGTCCCGCGATCATATCTGGCAACTCCGGATCATTCAGGTTACGCGCAGACAAGTTAATGGAGACGCGTAGATCGTCAAGCTTGCTGAATCGATTCCGGCAGGTGCGCAGAACGTCATTAAGAACCCACAGGGTCAATGGTTCAATAAGCGGCGTTTGCTCGGCTTCCGGTATGAACTTATCCGGTAGAATAAGGCCCTGGTCTGCGTGTTGCCAGCGTATTAGCGCCTCCACGCCACAGACACGCTTCCGGTTAAGATCAATCGTTGGCTGGTAGTGCATATTCAGGTCGATCTTGGCTTGATAGCGCATGGCAAGATCGCCACCACGGTTGATGGCCTGGCGGAGATCCGTCAGCAGCGTGAGGCGGCGTGTCGTATAATTATCATTGGCCGGGTCATAAACGGCGATAGGCTTGTTGCCCTCACGGGCGCGGTGGATGGCAATGTAGGCATGCTGAATCAGACTGAAGTCGGTATCGCCATGTTCGGGATACAGCGCGACACCTATGCTGGCCGGTGCGTCTACCAATAACCCGGCTAAAGAATACATCGGGGAAAGTGCATCAATAAATTTGGTGGACAATCGTAATGCTGCGTCATGATCAGCATTGGGCAGGGTCACGACAAATTCATCCTCACCAAAGCGAGCAATCATTGCACTATCGCCCAATACCGAGCCAAGACGTTGAGCCACCTGTTGTAACAACAGATCACCATGCTGATGCCCCAGGGTGTAACTCACTTTTTTGAAGGTATCCAGATCTATAACGAGGAGCGCAAAAGGCTGGTCTGTCTGCTTAGCGTCCCGTATGACAAGATGGAGTTCGTCCAGTAATTTGGTTCGATTCGGCAACCCGGTCAGAGCGTCAAAGTAGGCAAGCCGATGAAGTGCTTCCTCGTTGCGCCTGTGCTCGGTGATATCAGATAAAAATAACCAAAAGGCGCCTGAATCGGGATCGGCCGCCACATCACAGGCTAACCGACCCGATTTCACGGGGTATTCCCAGTGTGCCCGGGCGTCTTTTTCCATGGGCGGCAGACGCTCAACCGCATCTGCCGGTAATAACCGGACGGTATCACCGGCGTCAAAACCCAGCGCGATTAACAAGCGCTCTGCCCCGGGATTAGCATATTGCACGTGCCCATCTACCGTCAGAACAATCACGGGCGAGGGATTAAACTCAGGCACT
>JALUYN010000441.1 GCA_027012915.1 Cellvibrionaceae bacterium | reverse complement strand
CCCGGCAGCGCGATTCAAGGCGTCTCGGGGTCTGGCTACGCAACCGGGCCATGGTCTTGCTCGGATTCTGGCGAACCTTTCGCAGTAACGAACTCTGTCGATTAACCATTGAAGATATCACGCTGGCCCCCGCTGCCGGTATGTCCTTGTACTTACGGAGGAGCAAGGGGGATCGTCAGGCCGAAGGTCGCCTATACAAGGTGCCAGCTCTGAGGCAGTGCTGTCCCGTGGAGGCCTGTCAGGATTGGTTGGACTTTTTGAACCAGCCCAGCGGTGCGCTATTCAGGGCGATTGATCGCTGGGGAAATATTTCCAATACTTCATTGCACCCGAACAGCATCGTGCCGCTACTGCGCCAGCTTCTGGCCGACGCAGACATTGACGCTGTGGAAGCGTTCAGCAGCCATTCGCTGCGACGCGGTTTTGCCACCTGGGCCAGTGCGTCCGGCTGGGAAATCAAAGCGCTTATGGAGTACGTCGGTTGGCAGGATGCCCAGACTGCCTTGCGATACATGAAGCTAAATCGCCGTTCGAGCAGGCCCTGATGCAAATCCCAACCGAAGTGGCGTCTTCTGTCGGCCAGCCACGCCTGGCGAGCGTATCCGAACCGCGACACCGGGCATTAACCGTCCAGCTCACCCTGGAGCCGCAACGCCCTCGCAGCCGGAAACCCCACCAGGCCCGCACGGTAATCGAAGCCCACTGCCTGAAACCGTTCGAGATGGAACAGCAGAACAATGGAGACTACCACATTGAGGTGCCTGCAACGTCGGATGAGCAGCTGGACGAAATGATGGACGACTTGATCGATGAGACACACCGCATTGCGTCCGACAAAGCCTGCTGGGTGGAGACACTGATCACGGACCCGGCCACCGGGCAAGCATGGGATTGAGCCGGTTATGAGTGCTATTCAGGGAACAGCCTATCCACGGTTTCGGACGGATATCCCGCAACAGGAGCTTGATGCGGTTTACACGCCCACGTCCGGTGAACAGCGCTGGGCTCGTCGGCGCACCAGACAGATCCTGGAGCGCTTCTTTTTACTGCTTCACCTGAAGGCGTATCAGAAACAGGGGTTCTTTTCCTCGTCGGTCGATTTGCCGGGCGATTTGCGCCGTCACATTGCGCAGTGCCTTGGTCTCGACAAACAGCCGACCATACCTGCATCAACTTCTTTTAACACCCCTATGATTTGAGATTCTGTATAGCGTGATTTTTTCATAGTCGTCTCCTACATTAATCATTGCAGAAAACTCCAATTAAGTCTGTCTCAGTTTAGGGGAAGTGGACAATGTGGATTGATGAATGTTTAACTTAAAACTATGGGATAGAGCAAAATCGAGCCCAATAGTTGAATCTGAAAAAGCCAACAGCTATATGTGGCTGTACGCGAGTGGCGCTGACTCGCTTAACGGTAATATACCCGATTCAGTGATACCTAATATCGTGCTTTACGACTATCACAATAGTCGCGCTGAGCGCGCGATTAAACCGTTCGTCATCGGCAGAAAAAATTGGCTGTTTAGCCAAACCGCCACGGGCGCAAATGCCAGTGCGGTGCTTTATAGCATCATTGAAACCGCAAAATCCAACTGTAAACCTCCCCTAAAATAGCGGCATACCTTTTTAGAGTTCTTCGGCGTAAACTGAGCCAAGAATGGTGGTATGGAAGCGTCTGATATCAAAAGACTGAAGGATCTTGAAGACGAAAACCGCATGCTTAAAGCGATGTTCGCTGACTTAAGTCTAGAACACCGGATCCTCAAAGATATCGTCGAAAAAAAGCTGTAAAGCCAGCGATAAGGCGTGAGCTTGTTAATTA
>JALUYN010000440.1 GCA_027012915.1 Cellvibrionaceae bacterium | reverse complement strand
ATTCGCTCTTCAACGGTGTGATCGACGCATTGAAAGAAGAGCTGGGGGCAACACTGAGGAGTTGAGAGATGGCGGCTTTGACGAAAGCGGAAATGGCGGAGCGGTTGTACGAGGAATTGGGCCTGAACAAACGCGAAGCCAAGGAAATGGTAGAAGCTTTTTTCGATGAGATCAGAGGCGCTCTCAGCCACAACGAGCAGGTGAAGCTGTCGGGTTTCGGTAACTTCGATCTGCGGGACAAGAAGCAGCGGCCGGGACGGAACCCGAAAACCGGTGAAGAGATTCCGATCAGTGCACGGCGTGTCGTTACGTTTCGCCCGGGACAAAAACTAAAGCAAAAAGTAGAAGCGTATGCTGGAACCCAGTCATAACAACGAACTTCCCACCATTCCGGGGAAGCGTTATTTCACCATTGGTGAAGTAGCGGAGCTGTGTGCTGTGAAAGCACACGTCCTGCGGTATTGGGAGCAGGAGTTTCCGCAGCTGTCGCCGGTAAAGCGTCGGGGCAACCGTCGGTACTATCAACGGGCGGACGTTATTACCATCCGCCAGATTCGTAGCCTTCTCTATGACCAGGGCTACACTATCGGTGGCGCGAAGCAGAAGCTGAGCAGTCACGAGGTGAAAGACGATACCTCCCAGTACAAGCAGCTGATCCGGCAGATGATTACAGAGCTGGAAGAGGTGCTCGAGGTTCTCAACGCGCCGGTCAAATAATGCTTCCGAAGCTTTGAAGAAAAACCGGGATAGCGAGAAGCTGCCCCGGTTTTTTTATGCCTGCACGGTTACTGCTTCTTGCAGGTCTTGATTCCGAGCAAAGAGTAGGCGGGGCAGTTGCCTACCAAAGCAGTTGCCAGAGGCACTATGCCAATCCAGCCCCAGGCTGTTTGCGGGCCCACAAATACGAGTGCCAGCAGTACAATGCCGACAATGGCGCGAATGATACGGTCTGCAGATCCCATATTGATGCTCATGATCCTTTCTCCTTGCTTGATATGCGATGACAGTACGGACTTTAGCCCCTGTTCGCTGACGGTTCAGTGATAAAGTCACACAGGCCTGGCCGCCGGGTAAGCTAATCTAACGACCTATGGAAAAGCCGATGTTGCAACACAGCATTCTTGAAACATTGCCTGAGCCTCTTCGCAGAGAAGTCCTGAGCGACCTGCAGCCTCTTCAATTCGAGCATGGAAGGATTCTCTTCCGGGCCGGGGATCCCTGTCAGGGACTTCCTCTGGTACTGAATGGAAGCGTGAAGGTCCAGATGACCGGCCTGTCCGGTCACAGCATCGTGTTATATCGGATGGGGGCTGATGACATTTGCACACTGTCTATCGGCTGTCTGATGACAGGCGATGGCTTTCGCGCAGAAGCAGTGATTGAGGATGATGCCGAAGTGTTCATGGTGCCCAGGGGGCTGTTTGACCGGCTGATGGATCAGTCTGCTGATTTCAGGCTTGGCATTATGGAATCCTACGGACGCCGCTTGAATGACTTGATGTTACTGGTGGAAGAGGTCGCGTTCAGGCGCATGGATGAGCGGCTGTTTCAGTGGCTCGAGGCCAGGGTCGGGCAGGGAGTGATCACCATTACCCATCAGGAGCTGGCCGTGGAGTTGGGAACCGCAAGGGAAGTGGTTAGCCGACTGCTGAAAGAGTTTGAACGCAAAGGCATGCTGCGGCTCGCCCGGGGAAAGATCGAGTTCACCGGCTCGTTTCCCCGGTAAGCCCGGCAAACAAAAAGCCCGGACCTTTCGGCCCGGGCTTTTTGTCGGAATCTGGTCGGGACGGTAGGATTTGAACCTACGACCCCTTGCACCCCATGCAAG
>JALUYN010000439.1 GCA_027012915.1 Cellvibrionaceae bacterium | reverse complement strand
CTCGGGAAGTTCCAAGGCTCCCCAGTGTTCTCCACAGTGGCTCAGGGCTCGTAAGCAGCCTTCAAGTGCTTTTCCTTTTTCTGTAAGAGCATAGCTACTAACATTCTTTGGGGCTGATTGTGACTTATATAGAATTTTATTTTCAATAAGTTGATTCAATCTACAAGATAGAATGTTTCGCGAAATTCCCAAATTCTTCTGAATCTGGTTGAACCGCGTTAAACCGTTAATGCAATCGCGGATTATTAGTAGTGACCATCTATCTCCCACCACTGCAAGAACAATTTCGATAGGGCATTTAGTGTGGTGCTCGTTAACCCCATCAATTAGTTCCGAGTCGGTAATATGAGACTTAGGCACTACCATGTTGAAATTCTCGTACCGTCGACTGAACCTGAAACAGAATATATAGTGTATCTGTAACTGTCCTTGTCAGCGAGCATGGGTTTTCGTATCTCTGAGAACTTTAAGTAGTGTTCTGCGTTTATATGTGCCTCTAAGTATTTCTTCGATTCCCAAACTTCGAATACAAACATTTCTTGTTCATCTTCCACTGATTTAAAATGCTCGTACTTTATATTTCCAGGTTCTTTCCTCGTGGCTTCGACATTATTGCGGACCGCATCCATAAGGCTTTCGCGGCACCCGGGCTTCAATTTGTACCAAACACTGACAACGACCATTGTAATTCCTCTATAGAGATGCGGAGCATGGTTACGCACCGCGGTAGATCAAAATGAATCAGACTTGAATAATCCGCTTTTGCGGCCACCGAAGAAATCCTCTATTAAATCCTTTTCTATTGGCTTTTCTGAAGCAGTTTTCGGGATGTTCGGTAGGATTTGGATAAAAGATGGGACAATGTTTGCTTCGAGCTTCTCGCGGCAGTAGCGAAACACTTCTTCTGCAACAAAACGGTGTGCGTCATGAATAACCAGCGCTGCTACCACCTCTTTTTCACCGGGGGCATTTCCTTCAAGAGCCACTCCGTAGACGTAACAGTCATCTACATAGTCGAGTTCTGACAGTTCTTTTTCTACAAAGGCGGGATTAACAAAATCGCCGTTACGTCTGATCCCGCCACCGACTCTGTATTCAAAAAAAAGCCATCCATTCTTGTCTTTATAGCCAATATCTCCCATATGAAGCCAGCCGTTTTGTGTCTTAAGATTTGATGCTTCCGGGTTATTGAAGTATTGGACATCCGGGCATGTGACGTTGATATTGCGGAAGACGATCTCTCCGGGTTCACCGGGCGCACAAATCCTACCGTCATTATCTATGACTTCTACTATTTGGTGAGGCAGGGGTTTTCCAATACTGCCTATCGGGCCTGTATTGGGTGGATTTAATGTCGTGCCTCCTTCAGTGGAGCCATATATTTCAAGAATTTCGACACCAAATCTGGTTTTGAAATCCTTCCAGATTGGTTTTGGCATTCCGGCGCTGATAACATATCGCACCTTGTGTTCTTTATCTCTTGGGCTTGGTGGTTCGCTGTAGATTGCTGTTGTCATTCCACCAAGAAGTGTGAAGATTGTGCATTCATAATGTCGGATGATGTCCCAAAAATGAGACTTCGTGAATTTTCTGCTGATGATGACTTCGAGCCCAAGGTATAGCCCCATGCCAAGTGTTAACATCTGTGCATTGGTATGGGTTAGCGACAGACCGGTATAGGGACGATCATCTGGTAATAGTCCCAGATGCGTGGCCTGGGTCATGTTGCTGCCATATCGAAATCTGGTGATCTCCACGGCTTTGGGGTTGCCGGTTGTACCTGACGTAAAGAGCAATTGCATTACCTGGTCATGACTACTCCCAATCACACTTTCTGATATGGGCAGTGACTCTTTTAGAATAGCGTCGTATGGAGTTGATTTCGCGGCGATCTCTGAATTCGTTTGATGGGTGGCCCCGGTATCTATTACCCAAATCCACTCTAAACTTGGGAGCTCTGAAAATATTTGTTCGAGTACTGGTAATGTGTAATCCGCCGCGATAATTCCTCTGCACCCAGAAAACTCAAGCATATACTTGAGCTTCTCGCCGCGCACTCGCGCGTCTACGGGGACGAAAATGGTATCCGTTATCTCTGCACCCAACAT
Source organism: Cellvibrionaceae bacterium (assembly GCA_027012915.1). The sequence goes on along the minus strand of JALUYN010000439.1, from coordinate 8,566 downwards.
GGCCTCGACAAACTCAGGATGGTTGTGCATATACAATGCGAACCGGTCTGCTGGATTCATTTCCGCCGATAACAACGCTGTTGCCAGGCGGGTACCATTGTTCAATAACACAGAATACGACCGGCTTTCGGAGCGGTAATCACCGCCCTTGTCTATATGGACAAATGTCAAAGCCGGTTGGTCGGGTTTGCAATGTGCCTGTGTAGCAACTGTTTTTAGCAGTGTGTTTTGCGCTTCATTGGTCATGGGGTTGAACCTGAATGGCAGTTGATGAAAAAAGATACAGAGGTTTATGTGATGGTAACGGTCGAGGCGGTACCATCACAGAGGTGTTTCGAGAAAAGTACTTACCTAGATGCCTGCAATTCCGATTGCCAATGCAATTACTGCGGCGGGTATGCCATAGGCCGATACCTTGTCGATTGTTCTGGAATTAGCGATAACGCCGCTAAGCTCTTTCTGATCGGCAGCCTTTTTACGCTTTGTTACAGGAATAACGCAGAATAGATTGATGCACACTGCAAACATGCCTGCGGCAATCTTCACCATGAAAAGGGGAGACTCCAAGTGTGCTGTGGAGAGTAGAATAAGGCCTGTGGTCATGACCACCAGTGCGGCTGGTATTTCAAGAAACATATCAATGTAATAATGGTTTCTCGCTACTGAGAAACCGTGCTCTTTGGTCTCGGTTCGACTTCTCTCAATTACCGTTTCAGCACCAACAACACCGAACCAGAAGGCTATTGCACAGATATGGATAATTACCACGATAGACATATGACAACTCCTTGGCTTACTTGTCGCCGCCCGTAACTACAGTGAATTTTCGACTGGGTTCAAGGACCGTGCACACAGCTTTGCTTCCTCCGGCTACTGATAAAGCCTGACTAGGAAGAACCTCGAAAGCGGATCCGTCGTTCATCTTCATAGATAGTTTTCCTTCAAGAAGTACAAATGACTCATCGTGATTGAAATACCATTCGAATACAGACGGCTCGGCACTGAAAAAACACACTTTAATCTCTTTGGTGGTAACTCCTGCTGAGCGGATCAGTTTGAATTTGCAGTCGGGTTCACCGGATATCACATCGTTGGTCATTGGGTATTCGGCCCAACCAGAAGGTTCGTTAATATCAGAGAGGACGGTATCGTTTTTGTTATTGGGCACGATAGTTGTGTCAGACATTTTTTTTCCTGTCTATGAATTGTTTTTGATATTGAATGGAAAAGGGAGGCGCCAGGGCCTCCCAGCACAAGGCGGTTACTGGCCTTTAAAAATCGGTATGCGCTTTTCAAGCATCGCCATGACACCTTCTTGCACATCTTTGCTTTTCAGCAGTCCGAAAAGTTGCTCGTTGAGTAGCGCCAATCCAGCTTCATCACCTTCGTACCTCGCGGCTAAAGCAGATTCCATGGTCGCCTTGACACCAAGGGGGGCCGCATTAACGATCATGTTGGCCAGCTCAAGAGCACGATCCATCAGTTGTTCTTTGGGCAGAATCTCACTGATGATCCGCATTTCTCGTGCCTCATTAGCGCTGAACTCCATGCCCGTTAGCATGTATTTCATGGCGTCGGACCAGCCTGCAACTTTTGGTAGGCGCACGGTCGCTCCTCCTGCAGGAGCAATACCACGTAATACTTCGATCTGAGAGAATCGGGCATCATCAGCGGCAATTGCTATGTCCGCGTTCAATGCCATTTCAATGGCTGCTGTCCAACACATACCTTGCAGGGCAATAATCAATGGCTTTGTTCTGCGTGGCGCAGTTACGCCAAATGGGTCGATGGTATTTTCTGCGTAGCCGAAAGTACCTTCCGCCAATTGAGGGGCGAGCTCCATCAAATCCAGCCCTGCGGTGAAGTTGTCTCCGTGCGCAAACAGTACGGCGCAACGCAGTTCAGTATTCGCTTCGTATTCCCCTAAAGCTTTGGCAAGGTCTTGCAGCATGGCGCTATCGAACGCATTTCGTTTGCCGGCACGATCCAGTCCTATCAGAAAAACACCATTTCTTTCTTCGCGGCTAACACGTCCAGGGCCTTTATTGGGTTCGCTCATTATTTTCTCCAAAAAATCTATAACAGTCGGTATAACTGATAAAAACTATAACGATCGTTATAGTTTGAGTCAACACTCTGTCCCATGCATTGTGGTCAATAGGTCACCACAAGGCGGTTGATGAGCTAAAGCCACCGAGTGAAATTGTCACACCAGCTATGCTGAAAGATCATGAGGGCTTCTTATTAGCCATGATGTGTCTTCGACGCGAGTGGGTCCCGTAGAGTTTTGTTCTGGTGAGCGGTAGAATGTTGGCGATTTCTTAGTACGAATACTCTGGTTATTGAGCAATGAAAACACGGACACGCCTTGTCGATACTGCAGCCGACATGCTTTGTAGAAAAGGGCTGAACGCCACCAGTATTAGAGAGTTGGCAAAGGAGGCCAAGGCCCCGCTGGGTTCGACTTATCACTACTTTCCCGGTGGCAAGCCGCAGGTGGTAGCGGAAGCGGTGGAATACGCGGGGGAAAAGGTGTCGGATCAGCTTGAGTCAGCGTTGATCGCAGGTCCTCGCAAAGGCATAGAGCAGTTTATTGGGCGCTGGCGAGATATCATCATTCGTTCCGAATTCAGGGCGGGCTGTACCGTGCTTGCGGCATCCATTGAGGAGCCATTAAGTAAAGAGACTGAAATAGCCGCTGATGCTGCAAAAAAAGTCTATAAGCAGTGGCGAGACCTTCTAGAAAATTCATTTCTGGAAAATGGTGTGCCTGAAAACAATGCGAGAGAGCTTGCAACGACGGTAGTGGCTGCTACAGAGGGGGCGGTTGTGATGTGCCGAGCTTCACGAAGCATTACGCCACTGGATGAAGTGGCAGGTATGTTGTATTCCCTGTTGGATGTCTATCTGTTGCCTGCACAGTAAAGGCCTAATGTTGCTCATATTCTGGCGCGTCAGCTGTTGTTGTGGATTGGTGGATTCCAGTTCACGGGCGATGAGTGCGGTTAGTGGCCCTCCGTGACATGCATTTTCATACCATGGTCCCCTAGCAGAATCGTTCCCAATATATGCCGCTCCGTCATCCGTTTTCAAAAATGCGGTCGTTTTGTCAGTCATGTTTCTCTGAGGTTGTGGAATTCCATGCTTAGTTTAATTGGCAATGTTGGTATTTAATTCGACAAAAAAGATTGGTCGTCACTGCACTTATATCTGATACGATAGTTGTCTTCAAAAACGGGTTTTCTTTTCTCGAAAAAGGCAGTAATAGCCGAAGAGGCGGCTTGGCTTGTGGAGCAGATTACCTGTATCTCTGACTCAAGATTTATGACGTGCTCAAGGGAAGATGTGTACTGAACGCATGAATTTTTGCCGTATCGTTGCGCGAGCGAGGGCGGAGTTAAACGTTGGCAAAACCTCAGCTGTGCGATTCTGAGAGCGATCGGTTTGCCGCGGCAGCCGATGTTTGGCCGCGAAAATTTCACGGACATCAACCGCAAGATCTTAAAGACAAGGCGCGACGAATACGTTTTTGACCTACCGTGGTTTCTACGCCTTGCATATTCAAGAATTATTGAAGTAGCTGGACAATCACGCTTGCGCCGATATTCTCAAGATGCTTCTGTGTTTGCTACTTTAGATGTTGCGCCGGACTCTGTACTTGCAATCTTATTTTGCTCTTTAGCCGCAATTGATTTCTGGTCTTCTTCCGCTACCGCGCTTTTAAAATCCTTGATGGCTGAGCCCAGGTCGCCGCCAATGCCGCGTAGTTTCTTGGTGCCGAAAAGCAGCGCGATTATGGCAAGAACAATCAATAGCTGAGTTGGACTGATACCCATTTCTAAATCCTCGTTGTTTATAAACGAAACAAGCCCAAACCACCACTGACGTCAACCTGCAATGGCGACTCGGGCCCTGGCCTATTAAGAGCCGATAATACCGCCGTCTTTGCGACGTATAACCAGAGTACAGTCGCGCGGAATAGTCACGCCATCATAGTACGCTGGGAAGTTGGTTTTACTTGGATTGCCGTTGCCCGGGTGTTGAATGTTGACGAAGGCAGTGCGCTGATCCGGGGTAACGGTGAAGCCGGTAATTTCGTCGCTCTCAACACCGACCAATAGACGCTTGCCTTCTGGGGTGCCCTTGGTGGTATCAAATACTTGCAGTTGATCTTGCAGACCGTCTTTCTGGCCGCCATCAGTACCGATGAACAATCTGCCAGCGTCGTCCGCCCAAGCGGCGTCAGGCGAGGAGATGGTTTGTTCGGTGCCATGTGTGTCGGTGGACAGCAGGTAGATTTCCCACTCAAAGGTGTTGCCCAGGTGATCACCTGAATCCAGCGTGCGAATGATGTGGCCATCGTAGTTTGGTGCTTGAGGGTTGGCGGCATTGGTTTCGGTGCGCTTCGAGTTGTTGGTCAGGGTCCAGTAGACCTCGCCGTCTTTACCGATGGTGGTCCACTCAGGGCGGTCCATTGGGGTAGCGCCCAACAGGTCGGCGGCAATACGAGCGAAGATCATAACTTCTGCCTGAGATTTGAAGCGGGCAGCCAGAACGGGGTTGTCGATGGTCAGCTCGAGCCACTCTCCAGTGCCATTGTCATTGAAGCGAGCGACGTACAGCTTACCGTCGTCCAGGGGACTTTCATCCTGATGGATGGCTGCCTGCCAGCTCTTGTTGGAAACGTACTTGTAGCAGTAGTCAAAGCGCTGATCATCGCCCATGTAAGCTGCGATGCGGCCGTTGCTGCTTTCGGCAATCGCGATGGCTTCGTGCTTAAAACGACCCAGTGCAGTGCGTTTCACTGGCTTTTGAGTGCCATCGAATGGATCAATTTCCACGATCCAGCCAAAGCGGTGTTGCTCGTTGGCGTAATCGCTGTCGCTCAAATCAAAACGCTTATCGAACTTGTACCAGCCGTAACCGAAGCCGTTGTCTGAGAAACCATAGCGTTGCTGCTCTTCGGTCGCAACCAGACCTTCGCTGGCACCGAAGTAGCCGTTGAAGTTCTCTTCACAGGTCAGGTAGGTTCCCCAAGGCGTGGAGCCGGAACCGCAGTTGTTTACAGTACCCAGCGCAATGTTGCCATTCGGGTTTTGCAGCAACTCGGAGTCCGCGGCTGGGCCGGAGAATGCCACTGGGGTATTAACGGTGATACGGCGGGCGTGAACACTCTTTGCTACCTCCCATTCGCCGCGACGATTGCACTTGATTTTAACTACAGACACGCCGTGAATGTTCTGTGACAGGCGTACGTCTTCCAAGCTTTCCGGTGCAGATTTGCCCAGCGCGTGAGGGTTAGTACCGTATTCGTGGTTGATGCAGAGCATGCCTACATCACAGCGCTTGTGATTGTAGTAGTTGCCCCATCTTTGGTTCTCTTTCATATCAGCAGGGAAGAACCACATGCCGTCGTGACCCAGGCCGGTCTGCAGCGCCGCTTCCTGAGAAGTCGGGCGGCTGTTTGGATCACCCCTATATTCGTTGGTGATGCCCGGCTCGATGGGGGTTCCCCAGGGGATCAGCACCTGATACTCATAGTCGCTGGAAATGGTAGGCATGGTAGTGTCCACCACATCGGTAATTTTTACCGGGTTGAAACCAACCAGCTCGCCGCGACGACGGCCGCGTCTTCTGTAGCGATCCCAGCTCCACTTGTCGTCCCAGGACCAGGAGCCGGCCAGGGCGCTGGGTGCCAGGAAAGAGGTCGCCGCGAGGCCTACGCCACCAGCCACAACTTTGCGGCGTGACAGGGAGGCACTGAGTACGTCCTTGAAAGGTTTGTTTCCAGAATTATTCGAAGAAGTATTCTCCAGCTCGTCATGGAGCTGGGCATTATCAGTAATATCTTTGTCCATTATGATCTCCCGCGCATTGGATTGTGTTAGTTGTCGAAGGGGAAGGAAATGCGCAAGAGGAATGTAATGTTATAACGTGTCTGTATTATTAATGAGATTTAACAGAAAAATGAAGGTTTGTTTTCAGTTGTTTGGATAAGTCGGCGAGACCCTGCCTACGGAATAAGTGCCATTCTGCGAGGCGCCTTTTATGGAATCCATGCCATCTTGGGAGACGTCGCTCCTGAATGAAATCCATACTATCCTGAGAGACGTCGCTCACGGCATACCCCAGGGCACCCTCTCTTGAAGCTATGCTTCAATTCACCTTGTCCATGCTTTCCGCAGCATATATGGCATCCTGTGAGGCGCCTTTTTTGGAATTTATACCATCCTGGAAGACGCCGCTCCTGCGCATCCATGCGCCCGCGGCATACAGTACGTCCTGTACATAAAAAAACGCCCTGGCCAACTATGTTGAACAGGGCTGAAGGAGAGACTGTATGTTCATTACGAACACGTTAGTTATTGCAACTGCTGTTCCAACTTTCTATTTTTCGTAAAAATAAATTTTAAGTGACCAATTCTGTCCAAAATTGTCGCAGGTTGTTTGCCGTCTGTACGTTTGTCACGGCATCGAAGGAAGTGAGCATAGGGGCTGTTGAAGTGCTGTGCTTCTTGATGGGGCGTAGAGGTTGAGCGTCGCCCCAAAAGGGGACGCTCAGTGGTTAGATATTAATAGCAGGGATCTGATCGGCGTACTGGCGTTTCACCCGACGTACGATCAATTTATAAGCCAGCACCAGAATTGTGGTGGAGGCACTGAACCAGATCAGTGTATCCAGCGGGGTGCTCAGAAGCATACTCAAGTGCCAAAGGTTGCTCGCCAACCAGTAGGAGAGTAGCAGGCTCCACATTACAGAAAACTGTAGCCAGCCACTGCCAGCTTCCTTTTGCATGACACCAATGGTTGCTACACAGGGCGCGTAGAGCAGGATAAACGCGAGGAAACAAAAGGCGGCCCAGGCTGAGGGGAAGAGGGCGATCATCGTATCGTAGCTTTCGCGGTTCACGCCCTGATCCTCGGCTGCCGCGTCGATGTTGCTGAGGTCGCCGGAGTTAATGCCCAGCGGGTCGGTCAGGGTATCAGAGAGCCCTGCAAAGTTATCACCGATGGTGGCAACCGCATCGCTGAAACCGCTGGCAAAATCCGGCATGGAGTTCTCAGAGTCCGCGTCGTTGACCACTGGGTTGTAGAGCGTGTCGAGTGTGCCGACCACGACTTCTTTGGCAAATAACCCGGTAAACAAGCCAACCGTTGCGGGCCAGTTGTCTTGACCAATACCAATAGGCTCAAACATCGGAGTAAGAACCTTGCCTGTGGCAGCCAGTACCGATTTTTCACTATCCTGATTGCCCCAGCTGCCATCGGTGCCTACGGATGAAACAACCGATAGCACCATCACCACGGCGAGAATTCGCTTGCCGGCGCGGAACATAAATGAGGTCAGGCGCTGCCAGGTCTGAATGAGAATATTGCGCAACAGCGGCATATGGTAGGCAGGCATTTCGGTAATACAGTGATTGCTTTCGCCCTGAAACAAGGATTTTCGCAGTAACCAGGCGGAGAAGATGGCGACACCGATGCCCAGCAGATAAAGCAGGAAGATCGCGTTCTGTGCCTGGTTGGGGAACAGAGCGGTACCCACAAAGACGTAGACGGACAGGCGAGCACCACAAGACATAAACGGTGCTACAAAAATGGTGGTCAGGCGGGCACTTGGGCGATCCAGTGCTCGGGATGCCATGACTGAGGGCACGTTACAGCCAAAGCCCACGATCAGGGGAATAAAGGCCTGGCCAGGTAAGCCAATCCGCGCCATCAAGCCGTCGATAACAAAGGCGGCCCTCGACAGGTAACCCGAATCTTCCAGTGCCGACATGCACAAATACAGGCAACCAATCACGGGGATAAAGGTGCTCACCAACTGGATGCCGCCGCCCAATCCATCAGAGACGATTGCGGTTAGCCACTCGGGGCTTCCCAAGCTGGTTAGCGCCCAGCGACTGCCATCAAGGAGCCAGCTGCCCAGCCATAGGTCAAAGAAGTCGATAAACACCGAGCCGACGTTGACTGAAATGGAAAACAGCAGGTACATCACCAGCAAAAAGAAGGGGAAAGCCAATACCGGGTGCAACAACCAGTGATCGATTTGTTCGGTTATGGTTCGCTTGGTACTGGCTTTGAATACCTGTTTGGCGATGCTGTCACAGTCGGCAATCGCCTCCGCGTTCTGTTTATCTATGACCTGTTCCGACGACGTGGAGAGTTGGATTTCGAGAGCTTCTTTAAAGGCATCGAGGCCTTCATTGTTAGCCGCCGAAATTCCAACTACCGGAATGCCTGTGAGCTGCTCGAGTTCTGCCAGATCGATATGCACCGCGTCGCGACGTGCGGCATCCATCATATTGGCCGCAATAATAATCGGCAGGTTTAATGTTTGGAGCTGTGCCAGTAATTGCAACTGTCGCGGCAATTGCGTGGCGTCCAGTACGAGAACCACCAAATCACACTGGTGGTCGGCGAGGTAGTCATGAGCAACTTTGGCATCGAGGCTGATGGCTATGTCGTTCAAGCCATAGATACCCGGTAGATCGACCAATCGGGCGGTCTGGTGGGCCAGCATTAGCTGACCATCTTTACGCTCAACCGTAACACCTGGCCAGTT
>JALUYN010000438.1 GCA_027012915.1 Cellvibrionaceae bacterium | reverse complement strand
GAGCTGATGGAGATTATTCCTGGTCCGGATTTCCCTACTGGCGGTATCATCAACGGTCGCGCCGGTATTGTGCAGGCTTATCGCACAGGCCGCGGTCGTATCTATGTGCGCGCAAAAACTGAAATTGAGCGCAATGATAAAGCAAACAAAGAAACTATCATCGTTACCGAAATCCCCTATCAGCTGAACAAGGCGCGTTTGATTGAGCGTATCGCCGAGCTGGTGAAAGAGAAGAAAATCGAGGGTATTTCCGAATTGCGCGACGAGTCAGATAAAGATGGCTTGCGTGTAGTAATTGAGCTCAAGCGCGGTGAAGTGGGTGAGGTTGTGCTCAATAACCTGTTTGCACAGACTCAGCTGCAAAGTGTATTTGGTATCAATATTGTCGCTTTGGTTGATGGACAGCCAAAAATTCTGAACCTCAAAGAGCTGCTTGAGCATTTTGTACGTCACCGCCGCGAAGTTGTGACGCGCCGTACTGTATATTTGTTGCGCAAGGCCCGTGAGCGCGGCCATATCCTGGAAGGTTTGGCGGTTGCTATTGCCAATATCGATCCTGTGATTGAGCTGATCAAATCTTCTTCTACCCCCGCCGACGCCAAAGAAGCCCTTGTGGCTAAGGGTTGGCCTGTAGGAGACGTCAGTCAGTTTCTGGAGCGCGCTGGTGCCGATGCCTGTCGCCCAGATGATCTGCCGGTGAACTTTGGGCTTCACGAAGGCTTGTACCATTTGTCTCCGGCGCAGGCTCAAGCGATTCTGGAACTGCGTCTGCACCGTTTGACCGGTATGGAGCACGACAAGCTGTTGGCTGAGTATCAGGAAAAACTTGAGCAAATAGCTGAATTCCTTGAAATTCTTGGCAACCCTCTGCGCTTGATGCAGGTTATTCGCGAAGAGTTGGAGCAGGTGGTCGAGAGCTACGGTGACGAACGCCGAACCGATATCCAGAGCTCGCAGCAAGACCTCACTATTGAAGACTTGATTACCGAGGAAGATCGTGTAGTCACGATCTCTCATGGGGGCTATGCCAAAACTCAGCCTCTGGATGCCTATCAGGCCCAGCGTCGTGGTGGTATGGGTAAAGCGGCAACCTCGGTGAAAGATGAAGATTTTGTTGAGCATCTGCTGATCGCCAGCACTCACGATACAATTCTGTGTTTCACCAATGCCGGTAAAGTGTACTGGCTGAAGGTGTATCAGATTCCGGTGGCCGGTCGTCAGTCACGTGGTCGTCCAATGGTGAATTTGTTGCCACTGGAAGAGGGTGAGCGCATCACGTCGATTCTGCCAGTGAGAGAATATGACGACGATCACTTTATCTTTATGGCCACGGCCAATGGTACTGTGAAGAAAACTGCCTTGACCCAGTTCTCCCGTCCGCGCAGTGTTGGTTTGCGCGCTATTGAACTGGATGAAGGGGACCGTCTGGTGGGAACTGCGATCACCGATGGTAGCAATGACGTTATTTTGTTCGCGTCCAACGGTAAGGCGGCGCGATTTGAAGAAACCAATGTTCGCGCCATGGGTCGTATTTCCCGCGGTGTTCGTGGCATCAAGTTGCCTGAAGACACTACCGTTATTTCCATGGTGATCCCGCAAGAGGGCGGTAATGTTCTGACGGTTTCTGAGAATGGTTACGGCAAGCGCACCTCCGTGTCCGAATTCCCCACTAAGGGGCGGGGCAGTCAAGGTGTGATTGGCATGCAAACTACCGAGCGCAACGGCCAGGTAGTTGGTGCTGTTCAGGTGTTTGATGGTGAGGAAATTATGCTGATCTCTGATCAGGGCACCTTGGTTCGTACCCGTGTAGATGAGGTGTCGGTTTTGAGCCGCAA
>JALUYN010000437.1 GCA_027012915.1 Cellvibrionaceae bacterium | reverse complement strand
CATATAGTGCGTTATCAATCAATGAGTTATTGCCTTGCTGTTGGATACCGATACGCTGAAGAACTCCCGCCGAGTGCGCTGAAGAACTCCCGCTGAAAACGGCATAAAATCGGTCTATCCCTTTGATTTACAGTGCTTTATGTGCTATTTTCTCGCTCGACCCTATATTAATCTTCCTTTAAGAATACCTGTAGTTGGTGCTTCCGATCTGTGCATAAGCCAACATTCTATATCTGCGCAATCTGCAAGCAAGACCACCTACCCTACGCCATCCCTGGCTTCGCCCCGCTACGCGGCCTAACAGGCCTTCCTTGGCCTGTTAACAAGGAATGCTCGCCTTTGGCTCCCATAACAATAGAACGGCTTCCCTACGGTCAGCCACAACGATTCAGCCCCAAACTTGGTAAATGGCTTGCGCCGGGCAAGCCCGACGAGCCAGAAACCTATAAAACCCGTCTGCAGGCGCGAAGATCGCCCTGAGCGAGCATTGTATTTATTCGTCGCGCCAAGGCTTCTGTGGTGCTCTCAGCGAGCTTTTCACAGGCATAGAGGGGTCAGGGTACCCTGTACGACGAAGACGCATATCGGCACTGATTTTGGAGAAGTTCTTGAGTAGGTTTCAAAGTACCAGTATCTGTATTACAATGCACATTGTTTGTAACACACCAAGAGAACGATATGAGCAATACAACGTTCACTTTTCGAGTCGAGGAAGCGCTAAAACACGCGTTCACGAAGGCCGCGAAATTAAATGATCGCAGTGGTGCTCAGCTTCTACGGGCCTTTATGCGTGACTTCATTCTGCAGCAACAAGAGGCAGCCGAATATGACGCCTGGTTTCGCCGAGAGGTGCAAATCGGCCTGGACTCAGCCAATGCCGGCCACCTGATACCGGCTGATGAGGTTGAAGCGAAGGCCACCGCCTGGCGCGAGGAAACGCGAAGAAAGCTGACTGGCGCTGATTCGTGAAACTGCTTTGGACCCGACCAGCTAGCTTTGATAGGCAAAAAATACGTGAATACATTGCTCAGGACAATCCAGCTGCCGCATTGGCGCTCGATGAACTTTTCTCAGAGAAGGCATCAAATCTTCCGGACCACCCCCACATCGGCAGGCCTGGCCGGATCGCCGGCACACGGGAGCTCGTTATCCACCAGAACTTCATCCTCATTTACGACTTAACAGCGAAGCATCTTCGCGTGCTTCGTGTCTTGCATACAGCCAGGCAGTGGCCACCTCTTCGTAAGTAGATTCCGTTCAACCTGTACTTCAATTGAATAGACGCGTTGACGCTTCCTCGTTCAATGACCCGGTGCGCAAACAAACAGTCGGATGTCCGAGCCAGCACTGGGTAATCAGTTCTGCAATGAGCAGTACATTCCGGGTGTCGGTGGCCGTGATCGGGATACCGTTATAAAGATCATGTCGGTTCTCTATCGCGTGCAGTTCCCATCTGGGCTCATCGGGTATGATGGTAAAGCATGCGATTGATTCTGCGTCTTGATTGAGGAAATTCAGCCATACGTACGTATATTCGGCATCGCCGCCCAGCTCCGCATAAGCGGGCGTATCGCCCAGCAACGGTTTGATGTCAGCGGCGTATAAAATGACATCCTGTTTCAGCGGTACTATGGGCGTGCCGGATAACCATTGGCTTAACCCCCATTCGCCCGTCTCATACCGTGTAAAGGAAAATCGCGTCAGATCTACCGCATAGCGTTCATCGTGCATGATTTCCTGAAACTGGTACGTTCCCGTCTCTCCATTGGTGTGCGATTGCAACAGGGCCAGTGCGGCCTCCCGGGTGGTTGGCAAGCAATCCAGCGTCTCTACGGCGC
>JALUYN010000436.1 GCA_027012915.1 Cellvibrionaceae bacterium | reverse complement strand
CTTGTTGTCGTTCCATTGATGTGGCCACGGTTTTGGCATTGCCACTGATGAAAACCAGTACATCAATCCCTGAATCACCATTATTCTGCAGGCTGATTTCGATTTCAGAATGGTCACCTGGTGGGACAAAGCAAGGCAGCCGCGCTGCAGTCGTCTCCGGGCAAATGACACTTTTCCAACTTTCTTCATTCTGGGCATAACGCGAGATGTTCATGGTGATTTTGGCTGCTGTTTCAGGGTGTTGATGGCCGGCAGGTTGGGCGTAGATCGTTGTGCCTTGACTTCCATCAATAGGTAATCTGATGCTGTCTTTTTCAGTGGGGGAGAGGGTTGCTTGTACTTCCAGCCCTATGGTCATTTTGACTTCCCGCAGGCCGCCGAAGATGCCGGTAAATCCGCCAAGTAGATTGGACCGTTTAGCTGGCGTTAGAGGTGATAGCTGTTCAATTCGGCGAAGCGTGTCTTCATCATCGGCAGCCATACGGTTGGCGGCCTCAACCATGTTGCGAACAGACGTCAGAATAGCAGCCCGGCGCTGGTCAGATTTAAGATCAAAACCCCGGGTGTCTTCTTCCGGAGGGTTTGCCTCAAGCCGTTTAACCAGATTCAAGCGTGATTTCGCGGTGCGTGCCATGCCATAGGCGTCACCTGCGGTCTGCCTTTCCAAAAAGCGGACTTCAGACTGGTAAAGAGCACTCGCAAGCGAAGATTCATAAGGGTCAAAAGCGTCAGCTGATAATGTTGGGGGTGTTTTCGCTTGCGAAACGCATCCGGTGATCAGCAGGGATGTCAGCCCCAAGGTTAATAGTCTGGAATAGCTCAAAGGTATCTAACCTCGATTGTTAGGTGCCGGAAGCGTGTTTTCGGGGTACGCTAGCCAGGATGATATAGGAAAGCGAAAGGAAATGTCTGAAAGCAGTCAATTACTGATCGTTGAGGACGATCCAACAATGGCATCGCTTATGGCGGATGTGGCCAGTGAACTTGGCTATGGGATAAGTCTGGCCGAAACCCTCGACCAGGCCAAGCGGGAGAGCGCCGCACATCTGCCTGATCTGGTTATTCTCGACCGGATGCTGGGAGATGGCAGTGAAGGGCTTGGTTATATCGAGTGGCTGAACACGCTGGAGGGAAAGCGCCCTGGGATTCTCATCGCCAGCCGTCTGACTTCTGTGAGTGACCATGTGCTGGGATTAGAAACGGGCGCTGATGATTACATCAACAAGCCATTCGAACGCGAAGAGCTGAGGGCGCGCCTGCGCGCTGTTGCACGTCGTGCCGTGTCCAATCGGGCACCGGCGAGTGTGCTGATTTTTGACACACTTGAAGTCAGAAAATCGAGTGCCCAGGCGTTGGTCAACAACACACCACTACCGCTTCGCCCGCAATCATTTGCACTGTTGATGGCGATAGCCGAACGCCAGGGAGAGTGGGTCAGTCGCAAGGCGCTTTGGCATGAAGTGTGGACGGATTACAAAAACCTGTCACCGCAAGACACGGTTATCAATACCGCCATTAGCCGTTTACGGGGTGTGTTATCTACCGTAGAAGGCGCACCGGAGATTGTCAGTGAAAACCTGGGCTATCGTCTGGTGAGCCAGAATGACAGACTTTTGGACTCTGAAACTGTATAGGGAAATCATTAACTATGGGTGTTCTAACCACCATTAAAAAGCGATTGAGCGCCTTGCTAGGTGGTAAACACACTCAAGTGGCAGCCCTGCCGGAAAAAACAGCGGCACCTGTCTCGCTGTGGCTCGATCAACGCATTGTCAACGTCGCTTACGAGACCTTTGCTTACATGCTGGAAAATTATCACACAGCGGGGGTGATCGACC
>JALUYN010000435.1 GCA_027012915.1 Cellvibrionaceae bacterium | reverse complement strand
GCGACTCCGGACAGGTGATCCGAAAATCTGAAACGCGGACTTAGTGCTGGCATAGACGGCCGTATGGGCAAGCCCATCAATGCAGAAAAACTCTAGCTTATTCCAAAGTGTTGTTAAGACACTCTGGCATTAAATAGACGATCGGTCTAATATATTTCCCATGACGACTTCGACACCCAATACTCTGAATAGTGCCAACCCAGTTACGCCGCCGCAAAAACGACGTCGTGGGCGCCCGGCGGCAGGCTCTACCGCACCGGCGGAAACCCGTAACCTGATTATTCAGGCTGGCTTGGAGCAGCTGACCGAGAAAGGCGTCACCGCAACGGGAATCGATCAAGTATTGAAACAAGTCGGCGTTCCCAAGGGATCCTTCTACCACTACTTCGCAAACAAAGAGGCCTTTTTGCTGGAGGTGGTTGCCGCCTACGGCGACTACTTTGCACGCAAGCTGGACAAGCATTTCAGCAATCGCAGGAGAAAACCACTGTCGCGGCTGCAAGCATTTATCGAAGATGCCCGCGACGGCATGCAGCGCCACAGTTTCCAGCGCGGCTGTCTCATTGGCAATCTGGGACAGGAAGTATCTGTGCTCAGCGATACCCTGCGTCACAAAGTCGAAGCGGTTCTGCAGGATTGGGAGCAACGTTTAGCTGAATGCCTCAAAGAGGCCATAGAAGCAGGACAACTCGCAAATGATTGCGATATTCACGCCGAATCCAGCTATTTTTGGACCGGCTGGGAAGGTGCGGTAATGCGCGCCCGCCTAAAGCAAAACGCCTCTCCAATGACACAATTTGGGCAGCGTTTTATTGAACAACTACAACGGTAGGTACACACCCAAGCAACAGCCGATGTCGCCATCGGTTTTTATTTCGCCACAAATAGACGACCGGTCCAATTAAGGAGCACATGATGTTTAATGCGATACAAATCAACAAAGACGACAACGGTTACACCGCCAAGCTGGCGCAGCTCGACAACGAGCAACTACCGGAAGGGGAAGTGACCGTTGCGGTGGAATACTCCACTCTTAACTACAAAGACGGTCTGGCCATCACTGGTAGTAGCCCAGTAGTTCGCAGCTTTCCAATGACGCCAGGTATCGATTTCGCAGGTACCGTGGAAGAAAGCAGCTCACCCGATTTCAAAGTTGGTGACAAGGTACTGCTCAACGGTTGGGGCGTGGGTGAAGCTCATCCGGGCGGTCTGGCGCAGCGCGCTCGCGTTAAAGCCGACTGGCTTATCCCTCTGCCAGAGGCATTCTCTGCGCAGCAGGCCATGGGGCTGGGTACTGCAGGCTATACCGCTATGCTTTGCGTACAAGCGCTGGAGCAACAGGGTGTAACACCTGATATGGGTGATATTATCGTAACGGGTGCCGCTGGCGGCGTGGGCAGTGTTGCAATCTACCTGCTATCTCAGCGCGGCTATCGCGTAGTAGCATCCACCGGCCGCCCTGAAGATGCCGAGTACCTTAAAGATCTGGGTGCAGCGGAAATCATCGACCGCAACGAACTGAGCGAGAAGGGTCGCCCTCTGGGCAAAGAGCGCTGGGCCGGTGCCGTTGACGCGGTTGGCAGCCACACGCTAGCCAATATTTGTGCTTCCACCAAGTATGGCGGAGTTGTTACCGCTTGCGGTCTGGCACAGGGCATGGATTTTCCTGCGACTGTGGCACCATTTATTCTGCGTGGCGTTTCGCTGATCGGTATCGATAGCGTTCAATGCCCTAAAGACAGACGCCAAGCGGCATGGGACGCCCTGGCAAAAGAGTGGGACGTGAAGAAACTGGACAGTGTGACAACAGTTATTGGTTTGGGAGACGCCATTGAACAG
>JALUYN010000434.1 GCA_027012915.1 Cellvibrionaceae bacterium | reverse complement strand
GATCAGAGTTACCTGATCGCCTTTTTTCAGGGCACCGGTGATTGAGTTGGTCATTGCGTCCAGAGCACGGCCAGCGGCGGCTTTGGAGATATCTGCGGACTCTGCAATTGCATCGATAAGTTCGGACTTGTTCACACTAAACCCCTTCGATTTCAGGTTGAAGATGTTATAGGTTGGTTTGTTTTTTCTCGGACGTTCTCGACTATCGCATAAGCGGTCGGAGAATTCCATTCTTCACTTTTCTTATTCCTTTCGGCTTTATACCGGCATTCGGAATAGGGACTGACTGCGCGGGAGCCCTTGGTATTGGCTGCTTCACGGCGAAACAGTTATACCAATGGGCTCTCAGGCATGTCAACAACTCATCAAGGCTTTAATGTGTATTTATGCGCTCTGACGCGTCGCCTTCTTCGTCACGCGGCTTGCCAGAACCCGTTTCCGGAGATGAATCTTCAGCCCTGGGCTCGGGTGGATAGGCCAGTGCAATATCCAGCACTTCGTCGATCCACTTCACAGGACGAATCTCCAGCGACTCCTTGATGTTTTCAGGTATCTCCTTGAGATCCCTGACATTCTCATCCGGAATGATCACCGTCTTGATGCCACCCCGATGCGCTGCCAGAAGCTTTTCTTTCAACCCACCGATGGCAAGAACACGTCCACGCAGAGTGATTTCACCGGTCATTGCAACGTCGGCGCGAACCGGAATCTTGGTCAGAGAAGAAACCAGCGCTGTGCACATACCGATACCGGCACTGGGACCATCTTTCGGTGTCGCACCCTCCGGTACATGCACGTGCAGATCGTGCTTCTCGTGGAAATCATCGGCAATTCCAAGACCGGGTGCCCGGCTACGTACCACCGTCAATGCCGTCTGGATGGACTCCTGCATGACATCACCCAGGGAACCCGTCTTCACGACCCGGCCCTTGCCAGGCGTGAGGGCGCACTCAATATGCAGCAGTTCGCCACCCACCTGGGTCCAAGCCAGACCGGTCACCTGACCAATCTCGTTCTTTTCCTCGGCGAGGCCGTACTTGAATTTTTTGACCCCCGAGTAATCTTCGAGCATGTCCTGCGTGAGAGTGACAGAGACCTTCTCTCCGCTCTCCACATGGTCACGCACCACCTTGCGGCAGATCTTGGCAATCTCGCGCTCCAGGCCACGTACACCGGCTTCACGGGTGTAGTAGCGGATCAGGTCGCGAAGGGTGTCCTCTGGCAACTTGAGCTCATCCTTGCGCAGGCCGTTGGCCTTGATCTGCTTCGGCAACAGATAACGCAGCGCAATATTGACCTTCTCGTCCTCCGTGTAACCCGGGATACGGATGATTTCCATCCGGTCCAGCAGGGCGGGAGGAATGTCCATGGAGTTGGAGGTACACACGAACATCACATCGGAGAGATCGTAATCCACTTCGAGGTAGTGATCGTTGAAGGTGTGATTCTGTTCCGGGTCGAGGACCTCCAGCAGCGCTGAGGCCGGATCACCACGATGATCCATGCCCATCTTGTCAATTTCATCGAACAGGAACAGCGGATTCTTCACGCCCACCTTGGACAGCTTCTGAAGAAGCTTGCCGGGCAACGCACCAATGTAGGTCTTCCGGTGGCCGCGGATTTCAGCTTCATCACGCACGCCGCCCAGGGCCATCCGGGTGTACTTCCGGTTGGTCGCACGGGCAATGGACTGACCGAGCGAAGTCTTGCCCACACCGGGAGGACCAACCAGGCAGAGCACAGGACCCTTGACCTTCTTCACACGGCTCTGAACCGCAAGGTATTCGAGAATACGCTTTTTGACTTCATCGAGGCCATAGTGGTCCCGATCGAGAATTT
>JALUYN010000433.1 GCA_027012915.1 Cellvibrionaceae bacterium | reverse complement strand
CTGTTGCATATTCTCCCTCAGGTGTTTTGCTGCGGCTTCCTTGAAGAGTCTTCGTGGTCTGACCCCGTACACCGATGCCTGCCGGATCTTCTCCATTCGGTGCGCTAGGTACTTTTCTGCTTCCGCGAGGTTGCCTGTTCGAGTAGATTCGATAACTCGTTGTCCGAAAATGACTTTGTCAATGTGCCAGATGCCCCGACGAAACCTGAGCCCTGACGTTCTTTTGCGTCCCATAATCGTTCTCCTTTCGGTTGAACGGGACGCCCGTTGCGGGACTTATAATGGTCCACCCAGGCGTCCAGATCAAGGCGATCGAAAGCAATACCCTGTTTACCAACCCGGATTTCAACGAGATGTGGTCTGACTTCGGCGTTGAAGCGGTTCCTGTCCATCCCCAGATAGAAAGGCGCATCCCGTAGCCGGATAAGCCGAGGGGTGACGGGGTGTGGGTAATCCACGAAGTTCTCCACGGTTACCGCTGCACGCTGTGGCGTGTGGCAGATTCCCGAAGTGTTCCCGGTTGTCGTGTACCCGGATGGCGCAGTGAATGTGCTACATGTTTTATTAAGGTTGGCTGCATACGTAGGGTTACTGCCTTGAGTTTCGATGGCCTGGAGATAATAACCGCGCAGCGCAGAATAAAAATGCTCGAAAGCATCCCCTCAGAGTAGGGCTTTCAGACTTGAAGCAACGGGTCGATTGCGATAGGAGCGGGTAAAGTTCGGGACTGGGCGAGTAGCGTTTTTTGCAATTATTAACCCAAAAAGCGTGCAGGGCTCACAAAATCTAAAATCGATACGAACAATAATAAACCTTTTTCACAGATGGCTTTCATAGCGCGAGATGAACAGAAAATCAAGCTCGATAGCGAGTCAGTTTGGGGCTTCTTTCAGGCATATTAATTTCAATTCCTGTCATTAATATGCACAAGGAGGATGTTCAGCAAGGGGAATAACAAATGGAAATCGATTTTGCCCGGGTTAACCTGCAATACCTGATGCACGTTCGCGATATTGCGCGTGAGGATCCCGACATTGCAGCCCGACTGCTGGGGTTGCCGTACGAACTGGCCGGTCACCTGGCGCAGATACACAGCGATCAACTGGTAAAAATCACCCAGATCAAACTTCCCCTGATGGCCGCACGTGGCGATTGCGTATGGTGGTGCCGTTTGTTCCAGGCATTCCTGGAGGAAAACCCGGCAGAGATTGACGTCGTACTCAAGGCAGCAAGCCTGATCCTGCTTTCGTAAACGTCGCCCGTATCGCCATCATGTCTATGCATAACACCAAGCGCCGGTCTGCTGTTATCGAGCTTTCGAAACGCAACAGAGAGATTCCTGGTGACATCAAGATTATAAATGATGCGCAGAATGCGATCGAAGCGGTTCGTCTGGTTCAACTGGGCGCACGCGCTGCACTGGTCTGTCAGCTGACCGGGCTGACAAAAAGAGTGGTCGCCCGCCTTTATCATCGGATAACAGGAATGCCGTCATCATCGGGGCAGGTGCCGTTTACCGATACCTGGTATCTGAAAAACAATCACCGCATGCTGGATGCGAACCTTGTGTGGCGCCTGTTTCACCGCATGGAGCATGCAGAGAAAAGCGTGGCGGGCGTATTAATCCAGGTCTATGAGGCCTACCTGGAGATCACAGATACACACGCCCTGTCGCTGACACGTGCATTCTTTGTCCCCCGTCTGGTCATCATGCGCACCTGGCATCAGCAGACCTGTGACTACTGCGGTATGCTCTTCATTGCACCATTGAAAGATGAGGGCGCAACTTGCCCCGTTTGTATCGAGTACTTTAATTATCGTTGCCGCCGTTGTGGTGCAGCCATTG
>JALUYN010000432.1 GCA_027012915.1 Cellvibrionaceae bacterium | reverse complement strand
AGGTATTCCTGTGCAGGCATTTGTGACACGCTCTGATATGGGATGTGGCAGTACTATCGGTCCTATTACCGCAGCCGAAGTGGGCGTTGCGACCATTGATGTGGGCGTCCCGACTTTCGCTATGCACTCCATTCGGGAGATGGCCGGTTCCGAGGACGCCACATCGCTATTTAAGGTTTTGGGCTACTATGTCAATACCGATGTCGTAGTCGGCAGAGGTCTACTGTAAGAGGAAGTTTCGTGTCATCGGACTCAATTGTTGAATACCTGACTCGCTTTGCGCCGTTTAACGGATTGGAGCCTGAGTATCTGCTGCGCGTTGCCGAACATTCGGAGCTGCTGTCTGTGGCTGCCGGGAAAATCATTTTCCGCCGTGGAAAATCGCTGTCTTATCGTTACTACCTGGTTTCAGGGACAGTCGACCTTGTCGATTCGGGCTTTAACAAGCGTACAGTTAAAGATTCAGATGCCTCGGCGGCAATAGCGCTTGAAGAAAGTTCTCCAACGCGGGTGTCGGCGGTGGCACAAACACAGTCACAGATTCTGCAAGTGGAAGCTGATTTTCTGGATGTGGTTATGGCATGGAGCCAAAATCCTGCGACCGAAGTGGCTTCAACAGATACCCAACCGCTGGGAGAGGTGGACTTATCTGTTGCCCATGTTGAGGTGGAGGAGGGTACTACTGACTGGATGTCAGCGCTTTTACAGTCACCTTTGTTTTTCAATGTGTCGCCCGTGCATCTGCAAAATTTGCTGTCTCGATTTGAGCGGTTGTCTGTTGCAAACGGTCAGAAAATTATCAAAGAGGGAGAGCTGGGGGACTATTTCTATATCATCGACAACGGTAGCGCGCGCGTCAGTGACCTCACCGGTAAGCTTGATGTGGCGCTAAAGCCCGGAAGCTTTTTCGGTGAGGAAGCGCTCGTGGGAGACGCGCCACGCAATGCGTCGGTGGTGATGGAAAGTGATGGTGTAGTGATGCGACTGGGCAAGCAGGATTTTAAAGCTCTGTTACAAGACCCCGTACTGCAGTTTATTGACCTTCAGGAATTTCAAAATCGCGCTGCAGACAGTTATCAACTATTGGATGTTCGGTTGCCCCTGGAGTATCGCATGCAACATGTTCCCGGATCTCGCAATTTGCCTTTGGCGTCGTTGCGCAGCAAGTTGGAAGGGTTGGACCCTCAATGCGATTACGTGGTAACCGATGATTCGGGGCGCCGCAGCCAGGTTGCAGCCTATCTGCTCAGTCAGCAGGGTTTTTCAGTGGTTATTTTGAAAAATGCAGCCGAGCTGTACGCGTAGGAGCCCTCTGATCAAGTCTATTTTCGTTCTACGCCCTGGACTTTAGGGCTGCTTGAAATCGTGAATCAGGGTATTATGCCCGCTGTCTTTGGAGTCGCGAGCCCGCATGTTGTACCAGTACATGCGGGCTAGAACGATCCTTTATTTCTCAGATGTGATAGTTAATTATGAGTAAATCCCGAGTTTTGACCGGTATTACCACCACCGGAACCCCCCATTTGGGCAACTACGTCGGCGCTATTCGCCCTGCAATTGAAGCGAGCCGTAATCAGGATGTGGAATCTTTCTATTTCCTGGCGGACTTCCATGCCTTGATCAAGTGTCAGGATGCCGAGCAAGTGCATCAGTCTACCAAAGAAATTGCAGCGACTTGGTTGGCGTTAGGGTTAGACCCGGAAAAGGTGGTGTTTTACCGTCAATCGGATGTGGCGGAAATTCCAGAGTTGTGTTGGATGCTCAATTGTATGGCTGCCAAGGGCTTGATGAACCGAGCTCACGCGTATAAAGCCGCAGTGGCAGCGAACGAAGAAGCGGGCGAAGATCCGGATTTTGGTGTCACCATGGGGCTCTATAGCTATCCGGTATTAATGGCCGCCGATATCCTGATGTTTAACGCAACTCATATTCCTGTGGGTAAAGACCAGATCCAGCATGTGGAAATGGCGCGAGATATTGCCGCTCGCTTTAATCACTATTACGGTGAGCACTTTGTGCAGCCAGAGGCTGTAGTGGATGAAAACGTTGCCGTTTTGCAGGGCCTAGATGGTCGCAAAATGAGTAAGAGCTATGGCAATACCATCCCGCTGTTTTTGCCCGAGAAACAGTTGAAAAAGCACATCAACAAGATCAAAACCAACCTGCTCGAGCCGGGTGACCCCAAAGATCCGGATACCTCTACAGTGTTCCAGGTCTGGCAGGCCTTTGCGACAGCGGAACAGACTGAGTCTATGCGTCAGGCCTTCGCTGATGGTATTGCCTGGGGAGAGGCGAAGAAGCAGTTGTTCGAGCTGGTTAACGGCGAGCTGTCTGAGGCGCGTGAGCGCTACAATGATTTACTTGAGAATCCCGCTTACATGGAAGAGGTATTGCAAAACGGTGCTGATAAAGCCCGCAACTTCAGCAAGCCTCTGTTGCAGAAGTGCCGCGAAGCGGTGGGCATTCGCTCATTAGCTAAGTAGGACTTCAGGTTGGCCGATAAGCCCCTCCTTGGAGGGGTTTCTTGTTTCTGGGCTACACTTTTGCTAAACGTTACTAAACGGGTTGATGTAACCAAACCAACTGATTTGGGAGAAAACAGGGAATGAGTATTACTGCATCGAAGCTTTCTGACTTCGAGTATTGCATCTCCTTAGCTGAGACATTTGATTTTAATTGCGTGGACGAGTTTCGAAAAACCTATGAGTCTGTGTCACCAGCGCAGTTGCAGGGTTTCGTCATCGATTTTCGCAAGACCCATTTCATGGACAGCTCCGCGCTGGGTATGTTGATCAATATGCAAAAGTTCTGGGAGGGGAAGAACGTCGCTATTCGCATTGTGAATGCCAACCCTCAAGTAAAGAAGTTGTTCTCCATATCCCGGCTCGATAAAAAATTCACCATCGAATAATGACTATCGGGGAGGATGTTTCAGGGAAGATACTAATCGTTGATGATCAGGCCTATAATCGAGAGTTGTTGTCGTTTATTTTGCAGGACAACGGCTACGAATGTGTCACGGCTGTAAATGGCATGGATGCAGTGAGTATTATGGAAGTGGATAACTCCATTGATCTGGTATTGATGGACGTCAATATGCCAGTCATGGACGGCTTCGAAGCGACCCGCCAGATCAAAGCGGAACACCCAGAGCGCTATATTCCCATTGTGTTTGTTACCGCGCTCGACGACGACGAAACCCTGGCCAAGTGCCTGGCGGTTGGGGGAGACGATTTCATTCCGAAACCGGTAAACGACATCGTATTACTGGCCAAGGTGGCGGCCAATACCCGCACTGCGAACCTCTATCAGCAGTTGCAAACTACCAATGATCGGTTGGTGTATCACCAAAAAGTGATGGACCGGGAGCATGCCATTGTTGAGCATGTGTTTCGCAATGGCATGCGCCGCGTGGATATGGACTGTCACAATATTCGCTACAGCATCACACCACTATCGATGTTCAATGGTGATCTGCTGCTGAGTGCGCCGAATCCTTCTGGTGGCGTCTATGTTCTGCTTGGCGACTTTACCGGCCATGGACTTTCGGCGGCCATTGGTTGCCTGCCTGTTTCTGATATTTTCTATGCTATGACCCGGAAACATGCGGACGTTGGAGAAATCGCCTATGAAATGAACATACGGCTGCAATCGCTGCTGCCGTCCTATATGTTTTTTTGCGCGGCAATTTTTGAGCTTTCTGTGAATGGCGACCGGCTCAGTTACTGGATCGGTGGTATGAACGATGTGTTATTGGTTAGCAAAGAGGGTGGAATCTCCGAGCGACTCAGTGCTCAACATATGCCGCTGGGTGTTCTGGAAAGTCACGAGTTCGATAGCAGCGTTAGCAGTATTTCGGTGGCTACGGGCACCAAGGTATTTATCTATACCGACGGAGTGATTGAAGGCCAGAATAGCGCTGGCGAAATGTTCGGCGAAGAGCGCCTCGAAGCTCTGTTTCAAGAGCCAAGAGAATCTTATGTCGATGTGGTAGGTCGTTCGGTCAATGAATTTCAGCAGGATCAGAGGGATGATATTTCCTTTGTTGAACTGCTCTGTGCTCCGGTAACCCATGGCAATCCAGATGCCCTGGAGGCGTTTCTGGAGTCGCCCAAAGCGGATGTTCGATTGCCGTGGTGTATGTCCGCGACGCTGGAAGTTGAAGATATTAAGCGCGGAGACGTTATCGGTCAGGTAATTCGGCTGATAACCAATGAAACCTCACTGTCGCCATTCAATGATTCATTGTTTACGGTACTCAGCGAACTCTTCAATAATGCCCTGGATCACGGCCTGTTGAGATTGGATTCTAGTTTGAAAGATACTCAAGAGGGTTTTTGGGAGTATTACCAGCTTCGTTCAGAGAGGCTCGCCGCTCTGGATAGCGGCAGCATCGATGTGGAGCTGCGCTTGATCGGCAAAGGTTGCAATGAATTGCAACTGACGATTTCCCATTCGGGGCAAGGATTGTGCTATGTCGACAAACCCGTGGTCGTCAGTGCTGATCAAAGCTACGGTCGGGGCATGCTGCTGGTTGAATCTCTGTGCCAGTCCGTAGAGTACTCTGACGACGGCCGAACGGCCGTAGCGGTCTTTGCGTTACGGGCTCACTAGTGCTCTATGTAAACATTAGTCAAATAAGCTGGTATCGGCGATAACTCTGCACATGGCGCCGGTGAGCTTCTGTAGTTCATCATCGGTCATGATGTATGGCGGCATCAGATAAACAAGCTTGCCAAAGGGTCTGACCCAAATGCCTTCGGCAATGAAGGTTTTCTGAATGCGGGCCATATTCACCGGATTCTGCACTTCCACTACACCAATGGCTCCGAGGCAACGAACCTCTTGTACATGGGCCAAATTGCGACAAGGGGCCAACCCCTGCTCTAAAGCTTGTTCTATACGTTGAATATTAGTCTGCCAGTCCTGCGATAAAAGCAACCGTGTACTTGCCAAAGCGGTAGCAGCGGCCAGGGGATTGCCCATAAAAGTGGGGCCGTGCATAAATACTCCTGCCTCTCCATGGCAGATACCGTCGCTGATTTTGTCGTTACACAGGGTTGCGGCCATACTCAAATAGCCACCGGTTAGAGATTTTCCGAGGCACAGGATATCGGGGCTGATGTCTGCGTACTCGCAGGCGAATAGCCTGCCGGTGCGGCCAAACCCGGTGGCAATTTCGTCGGCGATAAGCAATACATCATGTTGATTGCACAACTCTCTTACACGTTTAAGAAACGCCGGGGCATAGAATCGCATGCCACCGGCACCCTGAACGATGGGCTCCAGAATGACTGCGGCAATAGAATCTTTATGTTCGGCGAGCATTTTGGAGAACGCATCAATGTGGGAATCGTCAAAACTCTCGGAAAAGCCCGGGGAAGGCGCGGGTGCAAACAGATTCTGCATCAAATTATTGTTGAACAGATGGTGCATCCCCGTTACCGGATCGCACACCGACATGGCGCCGATCGTATCCCCGTGATAGCCCTGCCTAAAGGCCAGCATTTTGTTCTTCCCCGGCCTGCCCAGGCTGTGCCAGTACTGCAGCGCCATTTTCAGTGCCACTTCTACGGCAACGGATCCCGAGTCGGAAAAGAACACCTTATTCAGGCCTTCAGGAGTAATATCTACCAGCAGTTGTGCAAGCTCCGCTGCGGGCTGGTGAGTCAGACCGCCAAACATGACGTGTGACATCTTCCCAATTTGTTTCTCTACCGCCTGATTTAATACATCGTTGTTGTAGCCGTGAATGGCGCACCACCAGGAGGACATGCCATCAAGCAGTTCGGTGCCGTCGCTCAAGCAAAGAGTGACGCCAGAGGCCGACGCCACCGGATAGACCGGGGGGGAGTTCACGAACGAGGCATAGGGGTGCCAAATGTGTTGCAGGTCAATTTCCAGGATCTGTTGACTGTTGAGCATAGCGGGCCTGTTGCGACGAACGTAATCTTGTTGCGGGCCATTGTATGCGTTGGGGGAGATAGACGAAAGTGATGGTGATTGGGTGACTTACGAGAGATCAAGTGGTTCCCCAGTAATTAGTTCGAGACCTATTCGAACTGTTTCACCAGATTAAACTGGCGACCACTGAGTTGTGCCATCTCATGGCTGAGATCAGCGGCGGCCTGTGCCTCTTCCTGAGTGCGGGTGGAGATTTCCTTGATGGCGTTGGTGTTGGTCTCGATTTCAACCGCCGAGGATGATTGTTGTTCCGCAGCTGATGCAATTTGTTGTGACATGCTATCGATGGTGTTCACTGAATCGGAGATGGCTTGTAGTGATTCGCTGACATTGTTCATCTCAGTGACAGACTGATCCGTCAGCTCGCGACAGCCGGACATGTTGGTGGCGGCTTGCTGAGTAGCATCTCCGAGCTTCTCAATAATTTCCTGAATATGCTGGGTGGACTCCTGAGTGCGCTGTGCCAGGGTTCTGACTTCGTCGGCAACCACTGCGAAGCCGCGACCCTGCTCACCGGCCCGAGCGGCCTCGATGGCGGCGTTAAGCGCCAACAGGTTAGTCTGTTCGGCAATACCGCGAATGACATCGACCACACCGGCGATCTGATCGCTGTCCTGGGAAAGTTGTTCCACCACGGAGTTGAGTTGCTCTACATTACTGGAAAGACTGCGCAGTGCGTTGCTCGCACCGGAGATAACCTGATTACCGGTTTCAACCTGCTGCAAGGCCTCGCTGGTTGCTATAGAGGTCTGCGAGGCGCTGCCAGCGACTTCTTGTACCGCGAGGGCCATCTGTTGCATCGCGAGGGATACCTTTTCGGTTTCCTGCTGTTGAGCTGTCATGCTGTTGTGGCTGCAGGTGGCCTGCTCTTCTGCGATTTCTGCTTTTCCGAGTACTTCCTTGGCTGACTCCATAAAACGGCCCAGGGCGGTTCTCAAGCGGGCCTTGGATGCAAGTTGCGCCAGTTCGATCTCACCAGCGGCGTCCGTTCTGCCAGTGTAGATGTAAGCGGCCAGAGGGTCGTGAATCACATCGCGCGCGGATTCGAGCGTCTGTTGGTAGCTGCGCTCAATGAACCAATGGCAGATCCCACCACCAATCAGAGCGCCGATAACAGCAAGCAGCAGATAAGTCGGGCCCAAGCTACCCTGCACCAGCATAAGTGCCGCCATAACTACAAATAGGACAACTGTGGGAATACCCAGGTTCTTAAGAAGCGGTTGCAGTTGTGCGCTGCGTGGAATGGGCGCCAACCCATTATTGATACGCTCATAAGTTCGCTCTGCACGGTCTACCCATTCTCGTGAAGGTTGCACGCGTACTGATTCGTAGCCTGTGATGTCAGCGCCACTGCGCAGTGGCGTCACATAGGCGTCAACCCAATAGTGGTCACCGTTTTTGCAGCGGTTTTTGACAATGCCCATCCAGGCCTGACCAGATTGGATACGATCCCACAGCATTTGAAAGGCGGGGGCTGGCATATCTGGATGACGCAGCAGATTGTGGGGTTGGTTGATCAGCTCGTCTTGGGTGTAACCAGCGATCTCGCAGAAGGTATTGTTGCAAAAGGTGATTATGCCTCGCGCATCCGTGGCTGAGACAATCTCGTCCCCAGATTTAAGCAATACCTCATTGTTGGTTACCGGACCGTTATCGCGCATGTGTTTTCCCGATCATCAAAAACCAAAATGCCCAACCAAAGCATAGACGCGATTGTTGGTGCATGACTGTATTTTAGTTATAAATTTGTCATATATATCGGCATTGTGCGGGATTCTTGAATATTGTTCCCTTCCGCGGAGCTTTGAGTCATAGAGGCGGACACTATGCCGCCTGGGGTGCCTGAACACTGCTGATCAAGTGTTTGAGCTGTAACACCTGCTGTGGCGCCACGTCGATAAACTCAAGACTGATCTCAGTATGACGGTAGGGACGGCGCAGAAAGCGGAAAGATTTTGCCCGCGCCTGGCAGCGTACCTGGAAGTCCTCGTGAAAAGAAAACTCACATTGCGGTAGCAGAATCCCCGGCTGTAGCTGATCGAGGATATTACCGCCTACCACAACGCGCATGCCCCCGCTGGAGATGTTATTGGCGGTGGCATACCAAGGGGTACGGCGCGGAGACTGCAATTTAACGGTCAGGGGTTGTTGTTTGGATAGTGCGATGCGCGGCTGACTGCGGCGCTGGCGATACTCCACCTGTTCTGGCATGCGCAGCTTAAACACCGGAGCATGATTCTCTATCACCAAAGCTTCGAGGGGCATACTGAAGCTCAAAACCATACCGTCTTTGTGGTGTTTCACCGTGAACAATTCACCGGGCTGGAACAGTCCCCCCACGGGTGCGGGAAACAGGTCGTCCAAGACCACAACGTTGTTATTGAAATCCAGATCGAGGATCAGGCTTTGGAACTGTTCACCTGTGCGGTCGCAGATCACTTCAAGCAATTGGCGCTTTTGTTGAAGCTCGAACAGAGGGAACAGGGCGTTAACCCGGTTGTTTAAACTGGGGGCTGATGCCTCCACTCCGGCCTCAGCAGGTTTGCCTGTGAGCTTTTGCATTACCGCTTGCAAAATAGCCATAGATTTTCGACTCCAGATTACTTCATTGGGAACTATTGGCTTCAGAGCAAGCGTTGTGCCAAGAGTTGATTGACGCTTCCAAAAAATCTCTGAAGGCCCAGAGCATAAGGTTATTTGCTCGCTTTGCAGAGAGCGTTTGCCGATCAGCGGCAAACGGTTAAGTGTTTGGTTTTGGCAGAACTCTGCCGCTGGGCGGCAAACGCTGGCGACTGGATGGGAAATGTTTCCTCGCGCGATCAAAATCCGTACAATTGCCGCTTTTTTCAGTAGGGCATTGCTATGACAGACACCACCCAGCGCAAGGAGCGACTTGAATTCAACAAGCTTCAAAAGCGATTGCGCAGACACGTGGGCTTGGCTATCACCGATTTCAATATGATTGAAGAGGGAGATAAGGTGATGGTGTGCCTGTCCGGTGGCAAAGATTCGTACTGCATGCTGGATATCTTGATGAACCTGCAGAAGAGTGCGCCGGTAAAGTTTGACTTGGTGGCGGTCAATATGGACCAGAAGCAACCCGGTTTCCCCGAACACATCCTGCCGGACTATTTAGAGTCGTTAGGAATCGAGTACTACATTATCGAGCGCGACACCTATTCAGTGGTTCGCAGTAAAATCCCGGAAGGGAAAACCACCTGTGGTCTGTGTTCGCGACTGCGCCGAGGGACCCTCTACTCGTTTGCTGAAGACATCGGCGCAAACAAGATCGCCTTGGGGCACCACAAGGATGACATTGTAGAAACGATGTTCCTCAACATGTTTTACGGCTCGCGCCTGGCGGGCATGCCGCCCAAGCTGCTTTCGGATGACAAGCGAAATATTGTTATTCGTCCAATGGCCTATTGCCGCGAGGTTGATCTGGCGGCCTTTGCTGAGGCTAAGAGCTTTCCCATCATCCCCTGTAATCTGTGCGGATCTCAGGAAAACCTGCAACGCCAGAATATCAAGGCCATGTTGCGCCAGTGGGAAAAAGAGCATCCCAGCCGCATCGAAAGTATCTTCTCGGCGATGCAGAATATCGCTCCGTCACAGATGGCAGATCGTCAGCTATTTGATTTCGAAAACTTGTCACTGGATCGCTCAGGTGATCGCCAGGAATACGAGTATCAGGACAATCAAACGGTGGTTGCTGGTGGCCAATCAGGTAATGACCAAGCGGATTTTATCGAGGTAAAGCTGGTACACTGATTTTGAAAAAGGCGGCGTGTGCTGCTATTGGTAATAGGGACGTTGGGCTTCACAAATTTCGTATCAGGAGCCCCAGGAAGAACACATGGAAAATGCTCGCTACGAAGTAGTCTATATCGACAAATTTACCGACATGGCAGAGGCCGAGGTGGCTCGCCGGGAATTGCAGAAGCGCTTCAAAATGTCGGATGAAATACTGGAGTGTCTGTCACAGGGAAAGCCTGTTGTTATCAAGAAGGGGTTGCCTTTCTCAGAAGCTGAGCGCTACGAGCGCGCGGTTAAAGATTCTGGTTGTCTGTGTTGGATTCAGAAGATGACCCCGGACAATGAGCATCATGAGCGCCGTCTGAACAATCGGCGCTGCAATGTTGAGCGTCGCAAAGAGCGTCGCTATTCCGCTATTCAGCCAGATCGGCGCATAAACCGCGGGCGTCGCAGTGGTGACAAATAATAAAAACTAGCGACCGGGACATTGATCAGTCAGGCGGCCACCACTGTACCATCCTGACAGCGTTCATACTCTCGGAGAAAAAACCCGGTTTGTCCCCCTTGCTCTAGGGCAGAGTGTTGTTGCAGAAAGTGCTGTTGCCATAGGCTTGCCAATGCCGTCAGATCTTCCGCGCAGGGCAATACTTTTTCACTACTCTTGTAGATCATCCAGGCAATTGCGGTGGCGTAGCTGAGGTTTGTGGTGAGTTCAGCATGGGGGTGATTGAGAAACTCTCGCTGGCTGGCCAGCCCCCGCACTTTTGAGGCGAGATCTGGGCAAAATGCCAGATATTGATCCCATATTTGAGTGTGCTTCTCCGGCGTGATGCGGTAGATACCGAGCCCTGGATGGTTGGCGTTCAGCAGGTGATCTCCGAGCCCTGATTCAACAGCCGCAGTTCCCAAGAGCAGGTTTTCAGCGGCCAGGGACCAATCGTCGAGATGTTCCAGGCAGGGGGCGATGACATAGCGTCGCATTTCTTCTGCGCAGATACCCATGATTACCTCGCTTTCTCACGGGGAGAATTTAACGCCTGAATTCTCA
>JALUYN010000431.1 GCA_027012915.1 Cellvibrionaceae bacterium | reverse complement strand
ATACGCTGTTGCTCGGTGCAGTTTTCACTGACAAACAAATGGCTGGTAAGGCCCATGTCACCATTAAATGCTGCCGCATTTTGTTGCAGCAACGAGGGTTGCCCGGCTTTCCAGCCAAAGCGGCCAATCACAGTACTTTGGGTTGCCAACTGCCAAACCCGATTTACCCGCCCGGAGATACCATCGCCGTTGCTGTCCTCGGGATCTTCCAACTGCAGCAGACGTTCTTCGGGAATCGCTTGAAGCAGGCCTAGCCCAATCATAGGTGGTGCGATGCGCGCGGACATACGGGTGTTCGGGTCCAGTGGACCATAGGCCAATTGCTGCAATTGCAGTCGCGGCCGGCGCAGTTCAATACTGCTGCCGTCGGCAAACTGGCGCGTCACCGGCTCATAGTGAATTTGAACCCGGGCTTCGGGTTCCAGGCCTGGCAGGGCGAAGTCCTGAATTTGTCCGCCGTAGATTGGGTCTGGCACATTAGCCTGTGCGGGGGAATTTGTTGGCTTTGACTCCTGATCGAGACGTACCAGCAGCGATACGGCATTGTCTGAGAGGCTGGCCGGTGCATGACCGCGGCCGTCTTTGATGTGGCAATTCTGGCAGGCGTTGGTATTTAGCAGCGGTCCCAGCCCGTCGCGGGCGGCAGTGGAGGCGGGCGCGGCCACCCAGGGGTTGCGAAAGAAACTGTTGCCAACGCTGAAATCCAAACGCTGGCGCAATGGCATATTGGCGGACGCTTGCGAAAATGCGTTATGGTTGTGGACGTTGCGGCTGGTCTCGCCGCCAGGGCGCTGCGAAGCAGCACTGGTCTCTGCAAGGACCAGCGCCAGTATCGCCAGATTCAGCTTGCGCCCTTTCAACATCAGAAGTCGTGATCGGCGTTATCCGGATTCAGATTATCGATGCCGAGCGCGCGAGCGGCCAACTCCAGTTGTTCGGTTTCCACTACCAAAGCTTCAATGGCGTCTTCGATAACTTTGGCTCCGTCCGAGTTGCCCTCGGCAATCAGCTGGTCGAACTTGATGGGGTTTTCCGAGCGCTCAGCGCTATCGACCAACACTTGCAGTTTGGCTTGAGCCCTGTTGAGACTGGCGCGCACGGTTTGGTCCAGTTCCGGAGTCTTGCTCCGCAAAAGCGCTGACAGGCTGGCACCGTTGAGCTGCTCGCCGTTAATGCGTTGGTACTGCCCCAGATAGATATTGCGGATTCCCAAACCATTGTAGAAATGTGAGTAGTGGGTGTTGTCGCTGAAGCAGTCGTGCTCATCCTCTGGAGAGTTGGCCTCCAGGGCGACTTTCAAACGCTCACCAGCCAATTCACCCAATGCCAGACTGCCCATGCCGAACATAATGCGGGTCAGAGCTTCATCAGTGGGAATCTGTTGCAGGGTTTCGCGGTAGTTGTCGGCGGCTGTCGCGGACCACTCCTGAGTCATTTCTTCAAGATCGTCCACCAGCAATTGAGCGGTGGCCAGCAAATACTCGCCGCGACGTTCACAATTGCCGTTAGTGCAAGCGTCGCCCTTGGCAAAATCGGTGTGCGGGCGCTGGCCGGCTCCGGCGTTCGTACCGTTCAGATCCTGGCCCCACAGTAGAAACTCAATGGCGTGATAGCCTGTAGCAACGTTGGCTTCGGAACCGCCCAGCTCGTTGAGGTCTGCCAGAAGCTGAGGTGTCAGGGTGGAGATGTCGAGGGTTTCACTACCCAGAGACAATTGCTGGTTGGCGATGATATTGGCGTTGGCACCAACATTACCAAGTTCGGCTTCGTAGCTGCCGGTGTCGACGTAATCGATCAGGCCCTCATCCAGTGGCCAGGCATTAAGTTGACCTTCCCAGTCGTCCACCAGGGC
>JALUYN010000430.1 GCA_027012915.1 Cellvibrionaceae bacterium | reverse complement strand
CGGCCCTTGCTCTGTAGTCAAACCACCATCCCTTGATATGCCTGTAATCGCACCAGGGAACACGGCAAGTATAAAGTTACCGTCTTTGTCGCAGCACACAGCATTAGCGCCTGGTGATGCACCAACGCTCACGGCTGACCCAAACCCAGATGTGTCAATCTCCCATGTGTCGCCTCTGTCTCTTGTTATAAACACCTGATGGTCTAAGTCTATGTAAATAGAAAAAGCGCCATCGTATGAGGATGCTGCTGCATAAACTTGAGCGCCAGAGTTCCCTGCAAAATTAGCAAAGAAAGTCTGAGTGTAAACAAATGAAGTTCCACCATTGGTGCTCTTGCTCACTTCACCTGATGCGTTAATGAAAACAATAGTCTGGCCGTCCTCACTTATCGAAGCATGCTTAATCTCATCGGCCGGTAAACCTGCCCCCTCAAAGTCAAGCGTCATTTCTTCCCATGCACCTTGTGGAGCAGTTAGCTCGGTTGGTGCCTCAGGTGGCCTGATAAATACGCCGCCTGATGAGCCACCAGTTCCATCACCAAAAGGCCCCTCTTCAAACATGCGAATATCATACTGGGTCAGAGTAAGCTGAACAGTGCCGTCGTTGTTGGGCTCTTTCATGTTTACAGTGTATTTCTCAGGTGGCATTTCAGATTGAGAGCTCAGAATAAACCGGCTGCCAAGTTGAACCTCTATACCATTAGATAGGTATATCTCGCCTTTAGCGTCATCAAAAGCAACACTAGGTAAAACTTTTATAATGTTTGTTTTACCCGGGTCAGCAAACTTCCTCACGCAAGGGAACGGGCCGTAAACTTCGCCGAATTGTCCTGTGAAAGATATGAAAGCGGTAATCGGAACATTAAGCTCTTCAGATAGCGTTAGCGTATCAACACCATCAAAGTCCAATATTTCACCATCAGTGATATCTTCTCTGTATACATCAGCGTACTCAACGACCTGGCCGATATCATACATATTGCCTTGTATTAGAAGCGTGTCGGTGATCGTGTATCCGTCGAACATCATGCGCCTGATTTCAAGGTTGGCTCTATCTTCAGCCTGAGCTAGGTTGCGGCACCCTGCAAGCTTAATGTCCAAGTGATTAAGTCCTGGGGTGTCTACAATCTCATTGTTTAAAAACGAGCGGTAAACGTAAGCCTTTTTATTTGTGTTAGGGTCAGTGTATTCAACACGAACGCTGTCTGACTCGCTAGGCAATCGAGGCTTCCACGTTTTGCTGTAGCGGCGTTCTGATGATATGTCTTTTCTAGTGATTTGTCCTGATAGGGGTTTCACACCCTCTCTTGAAAACCTCCAGATTGTCCCATCGCGATAAGCTCGCACTCTGGCCGCGGTTGCGATTGCTTCAATTCGCTCACCAAGTCCCACATCGATGTCGTCAAACGTGAATGAAAACTCACCAAGTTCGCTGTTTACCGCATTAATCTCTTCATTTATCGCATAGAGTTCATCAAGGTCAATGCCGCTTACGGGTCGACGGAAAACCTCAACATATTCGTGAAGAATAGCATCAGCGAAAGATAAGCTTGGAGTAAGCTCATTGACAACTTCTCCAGTTGCTAAATCATAACTGATGGTTTTTCTAGTAACTTCCATGTTTAAATTATTTTCACGAGGTGATATAGCTGCCTTTGTGCCGGGCAAATTGAAGTCAACAATCGTCACACCTTGAATTCTCTTATCTGGCTCTCTATACACCGAGGCCAGTCTTGCCCATTTGGCCAAATCTGGTTTCTCTACATTGTCGCTGGTTTCGTTGTTTCGTCTAACCTGAACGCGGAAGAATTTCTTTTCACCACCAATGCCGCTCACGTCAACAAAGATGCTTCTGTC
>JALUYN010000429.1 GCA_027012915.1 Cellvibrionaceae bacterium | reverse complement strand
ATTTGAATTCGTATTGGTGAAAAGAATACGATCCGGTGACAAAATATCAGCTAACTTGCGGTACGAATAGCCCTCGCATTACTTTACTTTTTTGGCATATTTCAGCTTTGCAAGCTCTATGCCCTCTAAAATCAATGGTTGAAGCTGGTAAAAGGTAGAGTCGGATGGATTCAATACCGCAATCCATGACATCCAACCATAGACAGGATGCGGTGTAATTTTATCCAGCTGACTAAAGTCGTGTCCGGTGTTAACGATCCTACCGGCGGCTGGCCTTGCTGGAATGGAATCAAACATCTTCATAAAGGTCGGTTTGCTAATTCCTAGATTCAAACGATAAACCCCTTCTCTGTTTACTTGTGAGGCTTTATCGTTGGGACCGTCTTTTTCCTTAACAGTAAGCACATAAATACCTTTAGGAAGAAGGTTTTCAGGGTTATAGAAAACACCTCTTTCACCCCAATTTTTATCAATGTAGTGGCATAGTGAATTTGGCCACCTAATTAGAGGTGATATCATCATCTCAGAGGTAATATAGGTGAATAATGAGTAAACGTAGCAGGCCAACATTCAGCCCAGAATTCAGATTAGAAGCCGCTCAGTTAGTGGTGGATCAAGGGCAATCTGTCAGAGAAGCTGCTGAAGCCATGGGGATTGGTAAATCGACTATGGATAAATGGGTTCGACAGCTAAGGTTGGAGCGCCAAGGGGGTAAACCTTCCGCTTCACCAATGACTCCAGAACAACGACGCATTCGAGAGCTAGAGCGCCAATTAAAACGAGTCGAAGAAGAGAAAGAAATTTTAAAAAAGGCTACCGCTCTCTTGATGTCCGACACTCTGAACAATTCTCGCTGATTGAGAAACTCAGGAAGAGCCACAGCCTTGTTCTGATCTGTGATGTATTCGACGTGCATCGAAGTAGTTATAAGTACTGGAAAAAACGACCGAAAGGGCCATCACCCGAGCAGATAAAACTGCACGGTGAGGTTCGCCAGGCGTATAAAGCAAGTAATAGCTCTGCCGGTGCCAGAACGATTTCAGGCATTGTGTCGGAGCGTGGTATTAAGCTAAGTCGCTATCGTGCTGGACGTCTGATGAAAGCACTGGGATTAGTGAGCACACAACAACCTAAGCATAAATATGTAAAAGCAAACCAGGAACACGTTGCGATTCCTAATGAATTAAATCGGGAGTTTGATGTTTCTCAACCGAATAAAGTTTGGTGTGGCGATGTCACTTATATTTGGACTGGCCAACGCTGGGCATATTTAGCCGTTGTACTGGATTTATATGCCAGGAAACCTATTGGTTGGTCTATGTCATTTTCTCCCGACAGCGAGCTAACAAGCAAGGCTTTAATGATGGCCTTTGAATCCAGAGGAAGGCCGAAAGGTGTCATGTTTCATTCTGATCAAGGGAGTCATTACACCAGTCGTCAATTCAGGCAGCTGATCTGGCGCTACCAAATCAAGCAAAGTATGAGCAGGCGAGGAAATTGTTGGGATAACGCACCAATGGAACGATTTTTCAGAAGTCTGAAAACAGAATGGGTTCCCAATACTGGCTATCGAAATTTTGCAGAAGCAGGCCGTGAGATAACGAATTATATTTCAGGGTATTACAGCCAAGTGCGACCGCATAGAAACAATGGTGGAAGAAGTCCAAATACAGCCGAACGGTTGTATTGGATATCCTCCTAAACTGTGGCCAATTTTACTTGACCACTACAAAGTAAGGCGCTTATATCTGGATATTGAGCTTTAGCTTAAACACATTAAAGAGGAGACATGTTTGTGAAAGAGGCATCAAGAGTATTAAGAGCGGCGTTATATGGAAGTGTTTTAATCTTGTCGGCTT
>JALUYN010000428.1 GCA_027012915.1 Cellvibrionaceae bacterium | reverse complement strand
CTGCGACGGGGGTCCATCACGATCAATTTGCGATCCGGATCTTTTTTGACTTCACGAAGAAAGGTGCGGCCGCGATCGATGCCATTGCTCATAAACGGATTTTTACCCGCAAACATAATGACGTCCGATCTTTCGATATCCCAAAACGAGGGGCCACCAATGATTCGGCCGAAAATCCAGGAAAGCCCGGTTTTCTCTTGAGCCAATGCGCCTGAACGGTACTTGATACCCAGTGCGCCCATCAGTGAGCGGCTGTAAGCGCCTGACAAATGGGCGCCCTGGCTTCCGCCACCATAGAAAGTAATGCGCTCGCCGCCGTACTTGTTTTTAACTTCCGACAGTCGCGCGGCAATCTCGCTGATGGCAGTATCCCAATCCACCTCTTCGTAGCTGCCATCTTCCCGGCGGCGCATTGGCGATGTGATGCGGTTGTTGTCGTTCTGATAGTAATTGATGCGGGTGGCTTTATTGCAGATATAGCCTTCCGAAGCCGGGTGCTCCTTATCGCCCATGACTTTAACAAACTGGCGACCGTCGTCTCCGCCCAGTTGGACTTTGATGCCGCAGTTAACAAAGCAGAGGTTGCACGCGGTGCTGTGCATTTCGGGTTGGGGTTTCGTCATGTGAGCCTCACTGAAGTACGCACCGTCTGGCGATGCTTGTAGTTATCCATGTTGAAAATGACTTTAGTCTCAGTGAGGGGGAGAGACATTGATAATCTGTGCCAGAGGGGGACAGATGGTGCCAGTGGAAGGCGTGTTATTGGTGTCTGCTTGCTTCTTCTGTACTACAACTGAATCGCCGGATTACTGGCATATTCCCCGGGTGTTACGCCAAACCATCCCTTAAATGCCCGATGAAACGCACTCACCTCAGAGTAACCCAATTCCAGTGAAATCTGTTCTATGGGCGTCTCCGCGTGGGCGATAAGCAACAGAGCCCGGTCCTTGATGACTTCTTCTTTCAGACTGCGAAACGAGGTTTTTTCCTCGGACAGCAGACGCTGCAGTGAGCGCTTGCTGATGCCCAATTCATCGGTAACCCGGTCGACATTGGCGCGTTGATACCCCTGATTGATAATCAGGGCTTTGACCGACCCCAGGAGATCGTTACCGGCTTT
Organism: Cellvibrionaceae bacterium; assembly: GCA_027012915.1. Next base: position 739 of record JALUYN010000428.1, on the reverse strand, counting down.
TTTCTTTTGAACCAGTTCTTCGGCGTAGGCTTTGTTGAGTTGGTACAGATGGTTGTCCGCCCCAGCGAGTATTTCATCCTGGCCTTGCAGCTGAAAATGAATGCCGTAGGGAGCCTGACCGGTGCCTTCGACAACTTGCCTCATCTCTTTCGCCAGTATCTCCAGGTTCAGGCTGTCGGGCAGAATTACCTTGTGAATGCGATTGCCGCGCACTCCCATTTGACTGCTCATGGAGAACATGTGCGCGATAACGGCAACCACATGGTGAGCACTTTCCTGAATGGGGCCTTTGCGGGGGGTTAATTCAAACACCAGTAAATCCCCCCGCTCTTCCATAGAGAAACAAATGGTGTCTGTGATCAGATTGGAATACTGAACGATATTCTGCAATGAGTGGCGCGGTGTGGGACTGTGCATAAGAATTGGAGTGAGAACGCCGAGGCCTTTCAGACTGATGTCGCGGCCAATCTTGAAACCGAGCAGGGGATCCTGGGATAGATCTTCGGCGATATGCCAGATCTGCCGCACCAGATTGATATCAATGCGCTGTCCCTGGCGAATCTGTTCCGCGTCCAGTTCTGGCAGACGCTTCGAAATTGCTGCCAGATTAATCCCCGCTTTGCCTAGCTGGTTGAGAAGACTGGTGACCCAGGTGTTGGCAATCAAGTGGTGTTGCATAGCAATATCGAAACCAAGGTTCTTAATTGGAACTCTTATTCTTGGGGTTAGCTACTTTTTT
>JALUYN010000427.1 GCA_027012915.1 Cellvibrionaceae bacterium | reverse complement strand
CAACTACTTTAATCTCGATGGCGGCGCCATTAATTTCACTCGCGAACAAGCCAGTGATTTTGCCAAGGGCGTTGCCGATGACTTCAATCCCATTCACGACGTTGACGCCAAGCGCTTCTGTGTTCCCGGCGACCTGCTGTTTGCAGTCACCCTTTATCAACAAGGGCTGTCCGAAAAGATGCACGTGACCTTCGCGGACATGGTTGGCGATGGTATTGATCTGAGTTTTAAAAGCGGTGAAGAAGAGGATCTTAACGTCGTCGATGATTCGGCAAAGGTCTATCTTAAACTGTCGCACTCGGGAAGCACGCAGAATAACTCAGATGCCATCAGCCAGCTGATCGAAGAGTACGTGGCCTTCTCAGGCAAGACCTTTCCCCACGTTCTTGTTCCTCTATGGAAAGAGCAAAACGTCATGGTCAATCCAGCACGTCCGCTGGTGATTTACGAATCCATGAGCCTGGATATGACAGACTTGAACTTCAACAGCATCGCTCTGGAATTTACCGGCTCCTCTCTGGAGGTCAATGGCAAGCGCGGTAATGTGTCACTGCAATTTGAATTCAAAGATGGCGACAAAGTGATTGGCACAGGTGAAAAACGTATGATCCTCAGCGGCTTAAAACCCTATGATCAAACGGCTATCGATGGGCTGATTGACTTCTACAACGAGCGTAAAGAGCGGCTTAAGGTTTAACCTCGCTCTATCTGGCAATAAGCTCCGCTCCAGTCTATCTAAGAGAAATACGAAAAAGGCCTTCGACACATTCGTGACGAAGGCCTTTTAGATTCTACATTCTGAAATCAGCCACGCGGATGCAGACTCTTACCAAGAATATGCTGATCGTGCTTAATGACGGTTTCACCGTGCCCTACCAGCAAGGGATCTGGTTTGTGCACAATTTTGGTGTCCTTGTTGGGGTAATCCAGTGAATCCAGGAAGTGCAACATACAATTCAGGCGTGCGCGCTTCTTATCATCAGATTTCACCACAGTCCATGGCGCATCAGCGGTATGAGTGTAGAAAAACATGGCTTCCTTGGCCTCAGTGTAGTCATCCCAGAGGCTGAGAGCCGCCTCATCAATCGGGCTCAACTTCCACTGCTTTAGGGGGTCGGACTTACGACGGTTGAAACGTCTGGCCTGCTCTTCCTGACTGACCGAAAACCAATACTTATAGAGGCGAATTCCGGAGCGCACCAACATCTGCTCAAGCACTGGTGCCTGTCGCATGAACTCTAAATAGTCATTCGGATCACAGAAATCCATCACGCGTTCAACGCCAGCGCGGTTGTACCAAGACCTATCCAGCAGAACAATTTCACCTTCGGTGGGAAGATGTTTGATATAGCGCTGAAAGTACCACTGGCCCTGCTCAGCTTCGGAGGGTTTTTCCAAGGCCACCACTCGCGCACCACGGGGGTTCAGGTGTTCCATAAAGCGCTTAATGGTGCCCCCTTTACCGGCCGCGTCTCGACCCTCAAACAGGATTACCACTTTTTGCCCCGTGTCTTTCACCCACTTTTGAACCTTTAACAGCTCCGCCTGAAGCTGCGCCTTGTGGTGGTTATAAGTACGGGTCGAAATTTTGCGCTCGTATGGATAAATGCCGGAACGGAAGGACTCGTCAATCTGCTCCTTGGACATACTCTTGCTCACGATGGGCTGCACAGGATTACGCGCTGCGTTAGTTTCCTCTGCTTGCTGCTTGTCCGCCTCTGCTACCTGGGTCTTGGTTTCCTCGGTCATTCACTACCTCCTTTTGAGCATTTGTTTTGATGCTTATAAGGTAGCCGATTACTCCCACTGAGGGCTTGATTTAGATCACTCGTATTGGCGAGACTGCTGGCAAGACCGTCAGA
>JALUYN010000426.1 GCA_027012915.1 Cellvibrionaceae bacterium | reverse complement strand
ATTCATGGATATCACCATGGCGTGATCGGTAGGGTCATGGCTCATGCCGCGCACGAACATTCCATCAATCTTGATACAGTCTACGGCAAGATGTTTGAGGTGAGAGAAGGAACTGAACCCGGTTCCAAAATCATCGAGTGAGAAATGGCAGCCTATCGCCCCCAGTTCGTTAATCACTTTCTGGGCGGCGGGAATATTTGCGATGGCGCTGGTTTCGGTGATCTCGAATGACAGGCTGGAGGGATCGACCTTGTATTCATGCAACAGGCGCTTGACCGTATCAACAAGGTCTGCCTTTACCAGGGTCTGGCCGGCAAGGTTTACCGAGAAGATGACATCTTTCCAGATCGTGCGGAAGCCGGCAAGCTGGCGAATAGCGTGGCGCATCACCCAACAATCAATTTCCGGCATTAAATGGAACCTTTCCGCTGTCGGTAGAAAAGCGCCGGGCATAATCAGCTCATCACGGCTTTTCAGTCGTATCAGCACTTCAAAGCACATCTTTATCTGTGAGGGATTGCGGGCAATTTGCGCCCAGATCGCACCGGATTGCGATGGCAGATCATCCAGGTCTATCGCCGACAGGGGCAGGATAGGCTGGAAATACAGCTCGAAATGGTCCTGGTCGATCGCTTTGCGTAAACGTGTTGACCAGTTCAGATCCCGTCCCATTTCCGAACGGAAATCGCTGCTGTCGACATAGATGTGCGCGTGGTTTCCGCCTTCTTTTTTGGCTATGTGGCAGGCGATATCGGCGTGGGCGAGCACATCACCAGGGGATTGCGTATGCCGGTCAAACAATGCGGCGCCCACACTACCATGTACATCGTAGCTGCGGCCCTGGTACATAAAGCCGCCTTCACTCAGTACGCTGCGGAAGGCGTTAGCCGTCCGGGCAAGCATGTCGGGGTCGATATTACGTAACAGTACGGCGAATTCGTCGCCACCCAGCCGGGCCAGTGTATCAGTACTGCGTAGCCGGGAACGCAGTCGTTGCCCAACCTGAATCAGCAATTGATCCCCGGCATCATGGCTGGCCGTATCGTTGATGTATTTGAAACGGTCCAGGTCAATGTAAAGCAGCGCGCTGGCCTCTTCGCTCCTGTGTAAGCGTTCTAACTCAATTTCAAGGCGTTCTTCGAAGTAGCACCTGTTGAACAGTTCGGTGAGCGCATCATGGCTTGCCTGCCAACGCAGTTTTTCCTCGAACGCCTTTCTTTCCGAGATGTCCTGGAAAGCCACAACGGAGCCTTCCTGTCGGCCTTTCATGTACATCGGGAATACCGTGCATTCTACCGGGATAAGGGTGTTGTTGCGCGACCAGAATACGGTTTCCCAGTTTTTCAGGATATCCGGTTTCCCATAGGTGCGTTCCAGCTTGCTGGCCAGTTTTGACAGTTTCCGGCCCTGCTCATCGGAGTGGTGCAAACGTCGCATCGGGCTTTCGCCAAGCAGTTCCGATTCATCGTCGTATCCCAGGATACGCAAGGCGGTAGGGTTAATGAATGAGATTCTTCCGCTATTGTCCACGCCATAGACACCATCGCCGACAGAGTGAAGAATACTCTGCAAACGCTGACGCTGTGTTTCAATCGAATTCTTGATGCGGATTGAACGGCTCATGGCCGAAATGCGGGTCAGGAACAGGTCGTCGACCTCGTTCTTGAACATGCACTCTGTCGCACCGGCATCCAGTGAATCCTTTATGACCTGATCGAGATAGGTTCCGGTCAGCATGGCAATGACAATATTCCGTGTTGCGGCGTGCTTCTGAAGCCTGCGACACAGGACATCACCATTCTTGACAGGCATGAAATAATCAATTATCGCGATGTCGTACTGTCCCTGTTCCGCTTTCCGGAAA
>JALUYN010000425.1 GCA_027012915.1 Cellvibrionaceae bacterium | reverse complement strand
CCGTGGATGTTTGCCCGTGGCGGTCGTCCATGATTTCCATCAGATCGTTGCGGTGCGCCGGTTTCAATGGCTCCAGTCCCCAGTCATCTTTTCGCCTATTCCGGGGATACCCATCGGCTTAATCAGGAGATATTGCCGATGGGTAGGTTTCACGGATGGCGAGCGGTATCCCCACGCTTCCGTCGTGGCCGTTGCGCCACTAGGAAATCCATTTGGTCGGCCAGGATCCGACGGTTCGACAGAATTAATCCTTCAATGTGATTGGGCGCAAACGGCAACGCCAGCAGTTCCATACCCGCCTCCGCCGGTGTCCGGCAGTCCTTCTGGTGATTGCAGGGCTTGCAGGCGGTAACCACATTCTCCCAGGCGTCAACACCACCAGGTCGAGACCGTGGAATCACATGGTCACGGGATAAGTCTCGAGGGTGGTACCGCTCCCCACAATAGAGGCACGTGAACCGGTCCCGGGAAAACAGCGCTCGATTCGACAGAGGAATGATGTAGGCCTCGAAGCGGCTGGCGTCGGCGCCCTTGATCGCGATCACAGGCTGCAGGGCGAGTTCCGACCGCTCTCCCTGGCGGTTGTAACCCCCTCGCAGCACCAGTGCTGGCTCACCAACACCCCACATAACATCACCGCAGATGTGATGACAGGCGGCCTTTTGCCAGTTGATCCATTCCGATGGGCGGCCGCCCCTGTCCACTGCGAGAATTAGCGGCCAGCCATCGTGGTATTGATGCGCTCGGTGTATCACCTTCATTGCCCTCTCCTTACAGGGTTTCAGAATGACAAGTTGGAATTGCCCGAAACTGGCTGCGGATGACGGTGCTGCCCCGCCGCCCCCGAGGTCAAAGCCCGGTGTCCTACTGTTAGACGAATCCGCAAGAAATTGGTCTCCGCAGCAGGGATCGAACCTGCGACCTCCCGCTCCCAAAGCGGGCGCTCTGCCAGGCTGAGCTATACGGAGATGGAAAGCTGGGTGGGAATCCAACCCACGAGATCCGGTTTTGCAGACCGGTGCCTTGGCACTTGGCTACCCGCTCACATTGGCGGAAAAGGCAGGATTCGAACCTACGAACCCCTGGGGACTCCCGCTTAGCAGGCGGGTGCCTTCATCCACTCGGCAACTTTTCCATACCTGGTGGTCGCAGAGAGGCTCAAACTCCCGACATCCGCTTTGTAAGAGCGGCGCTCTATCAACTGAGCTATACGACCGAATTGGTACCCACCCCCGGAGTCGAACCGGGAAACCGCTGGTTCTGAGCCAGCGAGGTATACCTTTGTTCCCTTCAGGTGGGCAAAACTGGTGGTGATGGGCGGGTACGATCCGCCAACCCCGGCCTTATCAATTGGCGCGTAAAACCCCGTCCTTCGAGGGCGGGGATATAAGCGCCATTCGGGGCATAAGGGCTCAGACTTGCCGTGACCCAAAAGCTGTATATAATCACAGTATGTTGATTCGCAAGGCCTACAAATTCCGACTCAAGACCAATCAAGCGCTGGAGCAACAACTGTTCCGCCAGGCCGGTTGTTGCCGTTGGGTCTGGAACCAGGTCTGGCGGATGAATCAACATCGTCTGGAAAACAGGCAACCGCTCGTTTGGTATCAGGAAGCCTGCTTCTGGCTCAAGATCTGGAAGCAGTCTGAGGAATACGGTTTCCTGCGCGAAGCCCACTCCCAGCCCTTGCAGCAAACCCTGAAGGATGAGGATGTCAATTACTCCATTGGTAGTGCTGCAGAGAAAGTAGTCCGACGATGAGTAGGGATAACAAGTTTTCCGAGAAGAAAGGATGGCTGCTGCTATATGCAGTTCTAATTCTGCTGATAATCAGCATAGTTATTGGCCAATTCTTCAAGGCGTTTGAGCTGGATGCTGGCTCCACTGTCATAGAACCAGTTAAAACAATATTGGGGTGGATGCTGGGTTTGTCGTTTATAACTGTGGGCTGGATAGTGCTGGATCGATGGAAAAAGTATTTGGCGCTCGAAAAAGCAAGTGGGAGAATGACGCGCGAAAGGGAGAAATCATTAATCATCAAGATATTGATTTATTTTTTCTCGTTTGTCGTTCTGATGATTGTTGTAATTAATTCAGATATCGGAAGATTTATCTACCAGAACGTGCCGTAGTGCTCCGCCTATTGGGTATTCCGGCGAACGTGAACACCTGATTTCACAACGCATCATGGAGCGGGGTTTTTAACGTGCAGAGCTGGCACTGGCCGCTATTCTGACGGCTTCCTTAGAGTCAAGTGAGCTTTTTGATCAAGGTGAGCATTCTATTCATAGCAAAAAAACCCCTATAGCCCGTTCGGGCCATAAGGGTAAAAATATCAATGTCATAGTTAGATCGACGTACCAATAGCAATCAGTCTGTCACAAAGGGCTGTTGCCAGCGTCTCTGTATCAACATCGATAACTGCGCTGACAGTCCCGTCATCTTGAACCTGATAAACAGTCCAGCAAAAAGGCTCTTCATCGATATCGATCGGCTCCATCACACCTTCGTCACACAAAGCAACAGGTGATAGGGTCCAGGAGGACAATGCTTTATCCGGATAACGATACTGGCAATAAACCGGATCCCTACCTGTGTCCAGAGGGTATCCAATGGCACGTTGCAAAAAATTATCGATTTCATGGTGGCTGAACACACGAACGGTCGGATTACGTTCTAGCAGAGTGACCAGTTCACGAACAGTCTCTCGTTTAGCCAAATGTCCCCTGGGTAGGTTAGAGAGCATGGCTTCTACAAGATCCTGCAGCGCATCCGATGCAACATTGATATGCCTAACCTCTGTGAAACGCTTCTTAGCATCATACTCATATATACGTATTCGCTGCGCTGTTTCATCCATGAAATAAAGCCGAGGCGTGCTACGCGAAGGGAGTTGTGCAGTCGATGATACACCCCCGAGACGAATTCCCCGGCCATCCACCTCAAGACGAAATACCTTACCGTTAAGAACTGGATACGAGGAAAGGCGTAGATCATCGAATATCCGATACAGGAGATCGATATCCCTCCCCTCACGGGTTGCCAGGATAAATCGAGAAAACTCCTCAATCTCGCGTTCTGTGAGATCTTCATTAAATTGGCAGTCGCTGGAAAAGTCCTCCAGCTGGCGAACCACATTACCGTCACTCTCGCTGAAAGGGACGATTATGTATGGTTGGTCAATCCATATTACACGCCCATTTACCGACAGGAAGTGATTATCCAGAACAAATGCTCGCTCAACCTCCACGATTCCTGCTGGACCCTCGAGAACGACAGTTTCAGCAAAGATCACCGGAAACCCGTAGATGTAGTTTCCATTGTATTCTGCATCCTGGATGTGACCAGACACCGTTACATGAATGTCTTCAGACGACAGTTCTGTTGTATAGGAATAGACCCAATGCCCAGCATCCAGTTGCTGATCCAGAATAGGGAGTTCCTTTTCGTAGGTATACATGGCCGCTACCCACGACTGATCATTATCAGTCTCCTCAACCAGAGTGACTTTCCGGTTCTCCAGATCAGAGCGTTTGATGATACAACTCCCTGTTACCTTCTGGATTTCCCAGTCCTGCGCCAACATCGGATAGTCAGACCAATATTCAACAACTGCAGGTGGTAGGTAAGATAAATTATTCAATATATCCATCCTGTCCCACTTCTTCAGTGTGTCATACCACTTTTCAGCAATATCCTGCTCAGGAACAAGACGTAATCTTGTGCTGAGGTTGCTCTTCCAGAGTTCCCGTATCCTGTCATCGATGACGGCTTCTTCTTCTTTTGCATTTTGCAAGTGCGAACGATCCGGCATCCTACCGTGAAAACGCTTTGTATCAAGGTGGATAACATTACGGTTCTGTGAAAGACGATATGAGGAAACGCGAGTGCGCCCTATAGGAATTCCCTGGAGGTAAAGGGATGAAAGGCTGGACCCCAACGCGTGATTCGCGCTGTTTGGAATAGCTGTCCATTCAGACAGGACAACACTACCAATATCGGTGTGAATCCAGTCACTCCGCTGATCCAACGCGTCCGGGCGTGGGAGTAATTCATCTGCCCAGTACACGTTAATCGGGAATCCTCTCGCGTACCAGGTCACGATCTCTTTATATTCAAGCTCGGGTACACCTTTCAGTGTGATCTTGGTTCCCGGCTGACTTTCCACCGTGACGACCGGAATGGGACTGAATCCCAGTGCATCATTACAATGGAATTCTATCTTACTTCCATTCGAGCGAATGGTGACATATGACGCCTGGTACAACGCCGACATGAACCCCATACCAAAAGGGCTTTCATGTTGTTGGATATCATCTGACCATCCACTTTGAGCGATTGTCAGTATATCCTGGGGATTCTTCAATCCCCTGCCGTCGTCTGCAACTTCGAGCGTGTGTGTATTTTCATCGTAACAAAACTCGATGTATGTCGCGCCGGCCCGCCGAGCATTCTGCATCAGCTCAGCAATAAACACCTCCTGGTCAACAAACGCATGTCGCAGGTTTTTAACCAGGTTTTCCTCATTGACCTTGAGCTGCACCGTTTTCATATGTGCCTCCTTTAGCCAACATCTCCCGCCATTCCGGGAGATGTCAAAAAACATTCCCGGAATGGCGGGTTCTCTCGCATTTTGTTTCGCGCTGCGATCGGCGCATTTAACATGGCCCTCGAATCAGGTCATGTGTATAAAAATTCCTTTACCCCCACAGTAAAAAGAAGACCCCGGTCGAAATGTCGGGGTCTAAAACTGGTAAGTTAGCACTAAACGTCTGCTATCGTTACATGGCACTTTTTCGAAATATGCCTTATGTTCAGTCGTAGAATTTTTGCATTGCTAAATGTCTGTCCGTATCTATGGCGTCAACATGATTAGAAAATTCTAAATTCACACCACTGTTAAGAGCCGCCGCATATCGCTGAAACTTCTTCCTGTATTCAGCGTCTTCCCATGAATAAAAGCGGCGGCTTCACGTTTGTTTTTGCTTCGTAACGTTGCAATCGCCGCTTCGGCGTCTGCGCCTCGGTCCAGCAACAAGTCAACCATCTCCGTATGACCATTTCTCGCGGCCCATTGCAAGGCACGATCATTTTTCGCATGGATGTCGGCACCCCGGTCCAGGAGCAGGGTTACCGCGTCCGTATCACCCTTTTCCGCTGCCTCTCGCAATTTGACGCTGTTTTCCGCATTAACGTCGGCGGCCTTGTCCTGCAATGCGCTGACCGAATCACCGGGGAAGCGCATAAAATTGTAGGCTTTTGACATAAGATGCCTCCTGCGCGCCCCCCGTTTCGGGGCGTGCTAAAAGTAAACACACCCCGGAAACGGCGGGGATAAGCTCAGGCTGCGACGAACAAGCCAACCAAACCAACAATCGCGGAGACAACACCTGCGACGATTGCCACGCGAAGTGACTTACGGCGAATATGCCAGTCAAGATAGTCTTTTCGCCAGTCCAGAAGTTCCAATGCACTGATTCCTCTGGCCGGCCAGGTAAAATGATTACCATCGTTTACACAGTGTCGACGCAGGGGTGCTGACGGGTCATTGATTTCATCCGGGGCAATACGTATGCCGTAAAACAGACAAACCCGACCCAATGCACCCTGTCTGAGCGGAATGGGGACCGAAAGCCCGCAGATACTGCAAGGCCGTGTCATAGAAAACCGCCGTTTCACGCGCACTGCCTCCGCGCCTTAATGAATCCTTCAGCGCTTCGTTCAATGTCCGTCGGTACTTGCCGGCTATGGAGCAGAGTTGTCATGCTATGTACATTGGCACACTGATCTGCAACACCAGAGGGCAACTTGAACCCCTGCTTGCGACGTGCATGCCAGGCATCCTCCCAAGGGACTGAACGGATAACGAACATAGCACCGGCGCCAGTCACCTCGATATCCTGCCAGTTATCATTGAAAACAAGCATCCATTCATCTCGATGACGAACCAGGTACTCCTTGAACCCGAACGCAAACAACCCGAAATATGGGTTGTCTCTTGAGAGCCCACATAAGAACCTCCAGTTGGCAACAACGCGAGCACTGGTCGGCTGTAGGCCAAGCGACTCGATATGGCGACAACGATCTGCCAGTTCGAGCAATGATGTCGTGGACTCCGAGGAGTAGGGGTCTCGATAACACTCCACCTCGATCCCTCGCCAGTACACCAACCCCTTGAGGTCTGCTGTCAGATTGGGGATGCCATGGAGCCAGCGTCGTCGATAACTTCCGACGTTCAATCGCTGCAGGATACTATCCAGGTGACGTTCACCTTTTTCAGTCAGCCGGCCGTTAATAGCCATCTCAATCAATGCCAGATCCGGTAGATCGAGTAAATCACCATCCCGGGACTTGCGCAGAATGTCGACGATTCTTTCAGTCAGTGAATTCATCTCACCTCCTTGCACACGCCCCCCGACCGGGGCATGTTTTTGAGAAACATACCCCTGGGTCGGCTGGGGATAGGGAAATGCAGGCCAGGCTGCTTGAAACAGGCAAACAGCCTGCATAGACGTGACTTAGCGAGAAGTAAGGAATGTAGCGACCACGCACGTCAGGTCACTACACGCTACTGTCACGCCACTGCTTCCTCGCTGTAATGTGGCTCAATCTCCGCATTGCAGACTGGACAACGGTCGTTGCATTGACAGGACCAGTCTGCTGTCCATTCCTGGCCACAATGCCTGTAGTGATTGCAGTACCAGGACTCATTTCTCGAGACTTGACCTTGCCGGCACCTATCCGGAACATCGGTCAGGAGAGCCTGCCAGGACTTTATGTCCTGAGCGCCCAAAACCAGTAATACCTCGAAATCCGCACTCGAGGGCATACCGTCCTGCATTGGGCAACCGGCTTCCAGCTGGGCGAGATACGCGACCATCCGCTGGCGTGCCTTCTCAGGGTTTCCACGAACCACGAACAGTCCTGTATCTCCGTAATTGCTGCCATAGACACCAAAGACCAGACTCTGCTCGATGGCATGGCATACCTCAGTGGGTTGGTCCGTCATCAACGATCCTCCCACGCTTCCCCCGTCCGGGAAGCGTGTAAAAACACATTCCCGGAACGGCGGGGCTGCTCGTTTTGTTGTGCGCCGAGCTGGCGCCATGCTGTCCGTCAGGACAGATGAAAACAGCGTCACTCATGGTGTTTAACCACAAGCAAAAGAATTCGGTATTCAGAAAGGCGCCCCGGACAAGCCGGGGCAATTCAATACACAAAACGTAGTAAAAACACTGTATCAGGCGCTATCAATTTCCTTCTGTCTGACATAGTCAGTAATAAATTCCCGGAAATGCGCAATGTCAGCGTTTTGGTTCAGGTAATCAACCATCAGTCGTAGTTGTTCCTGCGCCTCCCAACGTGCATCGTCATCCGTGTCCGCAAACACCTGTTCTGCAGCATCTTGACCAAGACCAGTCATGGCCAAATGTTGCAGTATCTTCGTCGCGGTCTCCCAGTATGCGCGCTCTGAATCCAGCAATACCTCTCTTTCATAGTCTGCACGCACCTCTTCTGAATTTACTGATTCGGGATATACCCTGGTAATGTACCAGACCTGTTCAGGCGTCAAAGCCATTAAAAAACCCTCCTCTGGTGTGTATCCCACTGTTCTCCGAATGCTGAGGAATGTAAGTCCATAAAGATTCCCTCCTATTCGTTATGTTCCAACAATGATTGATAGACATGCCGAATATCGCGAAACCCGATGCCATACTGCCGGACGGCAGTGGCACGCGTGTCTGCGTCAAATCGTAATGTGATTTCAGATTCGACCTCTTCGACGGTTCGGAACTCGGTCGCCCAGTCATCGAGCTGTGCAAGTAGCCTCTCAGCTGTTTTCGACGCGTCACAAGATGGCCGCGCATCGAGGTCTACAGACTGGTGTGCAAAGGGCGCAACATCATGACCACAGATCGGGCAGGTATCGACATCTACCATGTCCAGAAGTGTCCTCCAGTCCATTCCGCAGTGCGTGTAGAAGTTCTCGTACCGGCGTGTATTGCTATGTCCGGTACTTTCCTGTGCTGAAGCCAGTGCAAACCAGTCGGTCGGGCAGACCTTTATGCTATGGCTTACAACATCACGCTCGCGATAACCTTCACGCAAAGCTTGCTCACATATCTCCCGGCCAAACCCGGCGTCCGGTACTAGCAATTGCAGATGTATTCCACCGGGTCCGGCAAGTTCATCGGTATAAGGAAGCCCCGCGAGTGCCAGACCTTTTTCACGGCACCAGGTGATCGCCCGGATGACCGCGGCTTTCTCTTCCAGCCTGGCAGATACTTTGTTCAGGTTCATAATAATGAGCCTCCAGACACCTCCCCCGCCCGGGAGGTGTATAAAAAACATCTCCTGGGGCGGCAGGTCTCTTACTGGATGTCGTATCAGCGATACTTAGACAGATTCGTCAACGGCACCATGTAGCCACTTTCCGCGTCTTGAACGCAGTAACTGGCGAACCCGATGCTTGGCAGTACGGTATCTTCGACGCCGCTTGGTTTCTACATCACCTACTCGGGTATTACACCAACCTCTGGCGGGCATTGAGGTTATTGCGTGTTTTTCGTCACGCACCCCCAGCTCGACAAATTCGTACGGATGCAGTGCAATCGCTCTTAATGCGCCTTCTGGCACATCACCATCAGGCCAAAGCGGTAGTGCATATTGGTACACCCTTCGCTCGAACATTTCTGCATACAGTAAGCGAACTGGCTTACCGCGATAAGCAGGACAACCACCAAAGCGTTCCCATATTTCAGTCGGAACGACACCAAAAATAGGTGCACGGGCTTTTTCGATATCCACAATTTCATCGAAGTTAACGGTAGATTCATGTCCGTACTCATTCATGACAACTACTGTTCCAGCTTGCATGTTTGTATACAGGACATAAAACGAGGTCTCTAGCTGACTCATTGATGAGGACTTTGCTGTGTAGATAACTACCTTGTCCTGTGGTTCGAGCCGGAATAAAGGCATCGTTTTCATGATTACTCCCAGACACACCTCCCCCGTCCGGGAGGTACAAAAGAACCTCCCTGGGACGGCAGGGGTATGAATGGATAGGTGTCAGGAAACAGCCATGCCGAGGAGTTCCAGAAGCCGGTCAGTTTCTGTCATCAACGGTGTGGTATGCCCACTGTTCGCCTTGGCAGTCACCAGTGTACGGGCGACCCGTTTAAGCTGCTCCAGGTACTCCTCGTGACAGTGTGTGCTCAAAAATGACACGCCATCCCGGTCGATCCAGGTTGACCAGCCGCCGTGACTGCCTGGCGCAAGCCGCGATGCGGTATAGGCCCCATTGACAACGAACGCTTCAATCGGGTTTTCACCCTGGTTACCTGGCTTGGTGAGTATCCCCTGCAGGATGTCAGCCAATTGAATTCCGATCTCACCAGGTTCGAGCCACAGGCCGTCCGTATCGTCGACGTGTGCTTCCAACCAACTGGACAATACATTAACCCAGTCAGGACGCGGTGCTTCCACGGGATACTCCTCAACCAATTCACGCAGCATTTCCCGAGGATCATCGATATCGAGATGACCAAATTCCGAGAAGTCGTTGGAAAACAGGTAATAGCCCGTTTCTGTTAACTCCCAGTCCAGGCCGAATGCCCTAAATAGCTCGAGATCTGCTGCATTGATCCTATCGGACGGAACCACCGGTTCGATTGTGCAAACGCTGTTGAAGGTGGTCATGCGACCCCCTTCTGCAGGGCTGGTGTCGGCTCTGAGCGCAAACGTGTTTGTTGTACCAGGCCACGCTCCCAGCCATACTGGCTGAAGACGGTTCGCCAGAACTGCTTCAGTGGCACGCGTTCCCGGATATCTGCCAACAACGCGAGCATATCGTTCATGTTCTGGCGGGTCACGGTGAAACGCGTTACAGGAATAGCTTCATCGAACCATGTTTCAATACACTCATCGACGCCAGCGGTTGTGCAGATGCGGATGATGAGATCATTGAGTTCGCGCGCCATCTGTTGATGCCAACGGTTCGAGAGATCCAGAGAAGCGCGTTTGGTCTCGATCGCCCGAACCAGAGAGCGGAATGAAAGTTCCAGGTTGGCGAAATCCAGGTAATTCGACAGGAATAGCGCTCCTTTCCGGGCTTTACGCCAGGCGGCAATGAAGCCTTCAGGATTTGTCCGTCGTCCGTTCAGCTTCAGCATCCCGCTTTCACAGTTCGTACTCATCTCGACGATACGTTGCATGAACTGATAATCGCGATCGAGGGCTACCATCGTGATATGCCTGGGGATACGCCCCATTTCATCCCTTACATTTGATTCACCGTATTCGGAAAATCCGAAATAGAGGGCGTCATTGAACTGACCCTTCGGCTCGGATTTGATCACGAATCGGTTGAACTCTATCGTGCTACCCATGTTGTTCTCCTTGGTTTATCGGGAGATGGGACACGATCCCGCCTGTGGGGCAAGGAAGCGCCCCATCGGGTACGTGATATGACAGGTGCTCAGAGTGTGCACAGACTGTCGGTTACGATTTCCACGACAGACGCGGAAATGAGAAGGTGCTCGTTATTTTTGGGATGCTGAGCTGGCATCGAGGAATCTGTGAATCGGCTTCACAGATCGGAAATCCGATATGGCACGCAAACCGTCAGGCGGAAGATTAACCGCGGGTAGGGGTGTTAAAAAGTGAGACACAACAAGACGCGGGATATCCGTCCCGGTACGGTCGGCGATTGTTCTGCCGAATCAACCCAGGCTCAGGGCCTGCGCGCATGCTCATTCTTTCACGTGCGGAGCTCGCACAGCCCGTATTATAGCAATCTGAAGACCTGGCTCAAGTGTGTTTGCAAGCTTATCGGCATTCTCCGGTCTTTTGATTTCGGGTAGAGCAAG
>JALUYN010000424.1 GCA_027012915.1 Cellvibrionaceae bacterium | reverse complement strand
ACCCTTGCATCTGGTGTGGCGCCCCACCAACAAGGGACGCGCGCTGAAGTGGTTTATTGAGCAGGTTCTGGCACGCCACGGGATTATGGAGTAAGTCTTAATGAAAAACAGTCACTTCTTCGCTTATATCAGCAAAATTCGCTGGATCCAGCGCTGGGGCTTGAAGCGCAATGCCATCAAGGAAAATGTGATGGAGCACAGTTGGGAAGTGGGTACCATTGCCCACGCCTTGGCTGTGATTCACAATCGTTGTTTTGATGGCTCGATCGACGCCAACGCGGTAGCGGTGGCTGCGCTGTACCATGATTGCAGTGAGGTGATTACCGGCGATATGCCGTCGCCGATCAAGTACCATTCGAAAGCCATTGAAACGGCCTACAAAGCCATTGAAAGCGAAGCCGAGCGCGAACTTGTTGGTTTGCTGCCGCAAGACTTGCGTGATGATTTTTCTCGAGTCATGCTCGAAGAACAGTTGGCCGTGGATGTTAAACGCTTTATTAAAGCTGCGGATATTCTGTCGGCCTATTTGAAGTGCCAATCGGAATTGGGCGCGGGTAACCAGGAGTTTTCCAAAGCAGCCGAAGATATCAAAGCCCGATTGAGCGAGTATGATATGCCCGAGGTCGATTACTTCCTCACGGTATTTGCGCCTAGCTATCAACTAACCCTGGACGAGTTGATCGGTGGCAACGCCAAGCGATCTGTTGAGCTGGAGGAATCGCGAAATGATTGAAGTGCAGCGCAATAACCCATTGCACGGTGTAAAACTCGAAGCCTTGCTAACCGAGCTGGTGGAGCACTATGGCTGGGAGGCCATGGCTGAAGAGTTTAATTTCAACTGCTTTAAGAGCAATCCAAGCATTAAGTCCAGTTTGAAGTTTCTGCGCAAAACCCAGTGGGCCCGGGAAAAAGTCGAGAGCTTTTACCTCTATCGATACAAGGGGCTGCCGCGACCCGGCGATAAAGAGTTCGAGCTGCCTCCGCGGGATCGAACCATTCCTTTGAGTCAGAAACCTGGTGCGCCGGCACCGATCAAGCCTCGAAAAGCGAAAGCTCCGGCCGCCCAAAGTGCTCAAAAAACCTCCGGAAACGCTAACGGTGACAAGGGCGGTGGTGACAGTAATTCTCAAAATAACGATGTGTGGAGCCACTGGCGAAAGTAGCGTGGCATCACTAAGGTAGGAACCTAATGGAATTCAGAACCCGACAATTAGTTAAGCCCGATGACCTCAATGCTTCCAATACACTGTTTGGTGGGCGCCTGCTGGCGTGGATGGATGAAGAGGCCGCGATCTTTTGCATGGTGAAGCTGGAACAGCACAATATTGTCACGGCTTACATGAGTTCAGTGACTTTTGAGTCCAAAGCCCATCAGGGCGACATTATTGAAATAGGCGCCGAAGTTCTTCGCTATGGTCGAACCTCGATAGCAATCCGCTGTCACGCACGCAACCAGACCACTCACAAGCCCATTCTGACCATTGAAGAGATGGTGTTTGTGTGTGTTGATGATGAAGGTAATCCCAAACCTCACGGCAAGACCGCCAGTTGATCCCCGGCGCTATATTCTGACACTTGCTCAGTGATACCGCTTTTCATAGCGATCAATGAGCGCCTGATACGCGGGTGATTTCAGAAACGACAGCATGGCTTGCTCCCATTCATTGCGCTTGGAAGGACTGAGGGAGCGCTTGGAAAATGCCATATACAAAGGCAATTGCGAAATGATCAGTTCCGAGACGTTGGGCGCTGGCTCGTGCATTGAGGCGTAATACTCGGCGGTGAGTTTCGGTATGATAGCCAGGTCGGCCCGTCTGGAAACGATCATTTTGATCATAAGATCGAAAGAGCTGGATTGGGTGCGACGGGGCACTTGCCTTAGAAATCGGTCGATCTCTGGGCCGAGTGTTGCCCATTGCAGCGTGACGTACCACAGGTCTTTGTCGAGAGTGTCAATCTGGCCATGTTGAAGCACATCATTGCGCAGCGATACGACCGAGAGCCGAATGTTGTAGAGCGGTACCTTGGGGTAGTAGACGTAGTCCAGCCGATCTTCCGCGTGCAGTAGCCCGAGCACAGCGTCGTTGGTGCCGCGGCGGAGATTGCGGCCGATTTCAGCGAGATCGCGGATCCTCAGGTTGTAGCGCAGTTTTCCGCTGCTGCTAATGCCGTCCAGTATTTCTATAAGCAACCCAGATAGAGCTTGCCCATCACGTGTGTCGGTCACATAGGGAGGAAATACCATGGTTTCTATGCGTAGCGTGCGCGCCTCGGCCATGGCTGAGGCAGACAATGACAGTAGAACCAGGCTCCAGAGATTTTTGCAGTGGCGATGGAGCATGACCGGAGATCAGGGGGGCACTTGAATTAAGCGTAGTCCAATCTCCGGGATTATAGGAATTTTACGAACTGCTGCTCGGTGCGGATTGAACCCCAGACGTGATGTTCTATTTCCCGGTGCAGTTGATAGCCATGTTTTAAGTACAGCGCTCGGGCGGCCTGCAGCCCTTGTACGGTCCACAGTTGAATCTCTGAGTAGTGGTTGTCTTTACAGAAAGCCTCTGCGGTGCTCAGCAATCTATCGCCAAGACCCCGCCCCCGAAGCTTTTCGCTGAGCAGAAACCAGCGTAGCTGAGCCTGACTATCAGCGGCTTCGCAGATGGCTATGCAGCCTTCAACCGAGTTGTCTTTTTCTACCAGCCAGAGGCGCTCTCTGGGATTATCACGCAATACAAATTGCGATAGAGGTTCGGCCACGTAGGCCTCGAAAGTGTGGTCGTAATCGTGCTCACGGTTGTATATGTGGCCGTGCAGTTCAACAATGCGGGGCAGGTCGCCGATGCGCAGGTTGTGTCTGAGGTTTACCCCGTTTGCCAGTATTGAACTCATGCCTGTCGGTCTCTATAAACCATGTACACATCCGAGCGCTGGTAGGGAGAAGAGAAATCTTGTTGCGCATGTTCAAAGCCCAGCGATTCGTAGAGCTGAATAGCCGGTGTGAGTCGTTTGTTGGTTTCCAGATAGAGTTTGTCGGCACCAAGTGTTGCAAAATGGTCTATGGCTCGCTGCGCTAACTTGCGACCGATTCCCAGTCCTTGGTGATTGCCGGTTACTGACATTTTCGATAACTCGTAAGTGTTTTCATCCTTCTTGATAAGTGCCGATGTGCCGACAATGTCGTCGTTGAGGCGAGCGAAAAAAATATAACCGCCGGGGTTGAGAATGTTGCTTTCCGGGTCTGACAAAACGTGGTTGTCCACTTCTTCGACGTAGAAGTACTTTTCCAGCCACTCGATATTCAAGTGTTTGAACTCGTCGCGATAGCGGGGTTCGTAGTCGATGATCTCTACGGAATTTTGCTGACGCTTTTGGGCTCTGGCTTGCACTCTCTGTTGTAGCGATTGTTGCGACAGATTTTGCTCGAGGGAGCGCAAGGCGACCATAAAGTTGTCCTGGGTTTCGAGGATAACTTCGTGCAGGGCCATCTCGATGTCATCCATCAGTGGCTTGCTGTTTTTCAATAACTGTTTTCCGGCATTGGTGATATGCAGCAGGCGGCGACGCTCGTCTTTGGGGTCCTTGCTGTGATCGATAACTTCCGCTTTGAGCATGGTTTTGCTTAGCTGGCTTACGGCGGAATGGGTTTGTCCAAGCTCTTGAGCCAACTCTGTAATACCCATGGCACCATTGCTGTTGAGCAATATCAGTGATGAAAAACAGCGGCTGGATAGCTCGACACCATTGGCTTTGTAGAGTTTATCCACATCGCTAAACATTTGATCGCTGAGTCGTTTGAGACGGCTGCCAAGGGCTAGCTCGTTGAAATCATTAAGTTTTTTCAATTTTCTGTGGCCTGCGAAGAGGTTTAGTGAAAGTATTTACGTTAGTGCTAACGCAAATATAGTGTCGAGTCCGATATAAATCAAGGGTTTGCAGATCTCTGTGATTTTCGGTGGTGGAGCAATGATCAATCCCGGTTAGTATGGAGCAATTACGGATTGGGGGTGTGGATGGAAAGTACGATCTTCAGCGGCGTGAGCGACGCTGCATTGGCAGAGCTGAACAACAGAGCGACTCGACACCGTTTTAGCAGGGGCGATGTCATTGTTCACAAAGGTCAAAATCTGGGTGGTGTTTATGCCGTTTTGAGTGGCAGTTTGCGTGTCTATACCCTGGATTCGCAGGGTAACGAAAAGCCCATATACGAATTACACAGCGGTGAAATTTGTCTGTTTACAATCAACTGTGTCATGGGACGCGTGGTGTATCCAGCCTGGGTTGCAGTGGATTCCGACTTTGTCGACGTGTTGGCGGTCCCGGCTCAGTGTTTTCGCGAACTCTACGAAAGCGACCCCCTGGTGCGTGATCGCGTAATGGAGGCGTTATCGCAGGGCATCTTTGATCTGATGTCGGCGGTTGAGGCTGCGTCGGTGTTCGAAGTGGGTGACCGTATCAACAGCTTTTTGGTGCGCAGTTGCGGGAATTCCGGGTGTGTTCACTTGGGGCACCAGAATATTGCCAATCGCCTGGGTACCGCCAGAGAAGTAGTGTCGAGGCATTTGAAACAATTGGAGCGAGAGGGATTGGTGGAGCTTTCTCGAATGAAAATTACAATTAGCGATCCTCTTTCTTTGGCCGCCCGTTTGGGGTGATTTAATCTTCCAGCGTTGGCAGGGGCTGTGTGACTTGACTCACTTACGGCTGATGGCTGCCTGTCTACAGTGGTGCCACACGAATCATATCGAGAGGACACCTCATGAACATTTTTCACGCTCTTAAGCTCTTCGCCCTGGTTGTTGTGTTGGGCGCTGCCCCTTTTACTTCTGCTCAGGATTCATCACTGCCCGATGTGGATTTGTCTCGCACGGCGTTGTTGATTACTGATCCACAAAACGACTTTCTGCATCCAAAGGGTGGGGCGTATGCATTGGTAAAGGAGAATATCGAACGCCTCAATACCATCAAAAACATCGAGTCATTGTTTGCTGCAGCAAAGAAGTCAGAACTGCCGGTGTTCGTGAGCCCGCATGAGTATAAAGAGCACGATCATCAGTGGCAGCATCGTGGCGCACTGGTGAAAACCATGCATGACATAAAGCTGTTTTTCGTTGCCGATGACGGCGGCGAGACTTTTGGCTCCGACTTTCTAGAGCGCTTCAAGCCCTATATTCTCGACGGCAAAACCGTGATCAGCAGCCCCCACAAGGTCTATGGTCCCGATTCCAACGATCTGGTTTTGCAATTGCGCAAGCGCGGGATTGAAAGCGTGTTTCTCAGCGGCCTGGCGGCCAATCTCTGTACAGACTCTCATATGCGAGAGCTGATCGAAAATGGTTTTGAGGTTCACATGATCAGTGACGCAGTTGGCGCTCCAGGCGAAGAAGCTTATCAGGCGGCATTGCTTAACTACGGCATGATTGCCAATGGCGTACTCTCGACCGAGCAGGTGCTGGCGCTGCTCAACAAGTAACAACACTTACCATCGTTTATACGCCTCTACCGGTAGTGTTCTGAGTGACCAGGACGCGGATGACTTGGTGGCTTTTCTCAGGGTGCTGAGTGTAGAAATCCAGAGTTTATTCTTTCGTATTGGAATCGAGTTAGATGGGGTGATAAGAAGGTAGGAGAGACTCTTTGGTTACGACTACAGAGTTAGTGCGTTTTTACGCTGATTCCATCTCGGGCCAGACTTTAGAACATGGAGGGGTAGTTTGTATTTTTGAAGCCTCAGGAATGCTTCAGATCCTGAGGCTTCTTATTAGGAATGTAGAGAATAGACTGTTTGAAGTTGTGAATCAGTAGGTCTTGTAGGGTAAGAACTTGCCAGACAACACGACATTAACTCGGTCTCCTTTGGGGCATTCCTCTCGCTGAATGTCCATGGAAAAATCGATAGCGCTCATGATGCCATCGCCGAACTCTTCGTGAATCAGCTCTTTAATGGTAGAACCGTACACATTCACCACTTCGTACCAGCGATAGATCAATGGGTCGGTTGGCACAGCAGTGGGCAGTGAGCCCTTATAGGGGGCAATCTGCAGCCAGGCAATGGCTTCGTCACTCAGTTCAAAGATATCGCCAACGGTTTCCGCCTGATTTTTGTCCATGGCCATCTGGCCAAGACAAGCGGCGGTGGTCCACTCTTTGGAGTGGCCAACCGCAGTAGCAACATCACTCCACTGGATTCCTTTGATAACTTTTGTGGCCATGATGATTTCAGTAACTTCTTCGCGACTTTTGATCATAATGATCTCCTTGGTAGGGTAGAGGTTGATCTGGTTTTGATTGGGTTAGCGACTGAGCAGATAAATGATTATCAGCATTAAGATCGCGCTCAGGGTTTGCCAGAATGCGACGGGGTTGCGTTCGATGAGCGGTGGTTTGGTTTGTCTCAAAAAGGTTTTGTTGGGGCGGCGAATATCCGCAATAAACTCAGATACCTCCTGGTAGCGTTTGCGTGGGTCAACGCTTACCGCTTTTCTGATGGCGTGGTCAATCCACTCGGGGATGTCGTCGCGTGATTGTCTAACAGGCGTGTAGTGAAGCTTCTGCTGCAATTTAACATTGGTAGCGTTACTGACACGTGGACCAAGAGGTAGCTGCCCCGTGAACATTTGGTAGCAAATAACGCCCAGAGAGAAGATGTCAGACCGGGCCTTTCCCGTTTCCCCAATGAAGTACTCGGGGGCGCTGTATTGGGCGGTTCCCTGAATGTCGTTGGTGGGAGAAATGTCGGCGATACCCGCGACTTGTACTGCGCCAAAATCAATTATTTTTGCGGTGCCGTTGCGGTCCAAAAGAACGTTGTTGGGGCGCAGATCTTGATGCACCATTTCCTGTCGATGGAATGCTTGCAGTCCCTTGGCGATTTGCTCGATGATGGCGCGTACTTGTTCCAGTGACGGTGCAGGGTGGTCTTGAATCCATTGCGCCAGATTGTCACCTTCGATGTATTCCGTGGCTAAAAACAGATGTTGGCGCTTTCGCGACACCGGCGCAGCCTTTAATACATGTGCGTTGTCCAGGCGTCGTGCAATCCAGTCTTCCATCATAAAGCGCTCGAGGTAGAGAGGATCGTCGCGCATCTCTACCGACGGAATCTTGATGACGGCCTTTTCGCCGGTATCGTTATCGATGCCGAGATAGACATGGCTTCGACTGCTGATATAGATTTCTCTTTCTATGTAATAGCCCTCAAAACTGGAGCGCGCTTTGAGAGGCGGTGGTGGCGTTAGAGTTTCCACCTGCGATTGAATTTCGTGAAGCTGGCGCTGAGGCAGTTGGTCGATTCGAATAATCTGTGCGCTTAGATTATCGTGGCTGCCATTGGCCAGGGCGAACTCGCAAATTTTCTCGGATATATGCTCAAATTCATCTGCGTGAGTTTCAATGATTTCCTCTAACGCAGGACCATCAATAAACTCGTACACGCCGTCGGTAGCTAGAAAGAATACGTCACCTTCTTCCAGATCCAGGGTTTGATATTGAAGATCCAATTGTTGATTAATACCCAGTGCTCGGCTGAGGTAGGTATTGCCATCATCCAGCTGGCGGCAATGGTCTTCTGTTAGCTGTTCGAGTGTGTTGCCATGAAGACGGTAAATTCGGCTGTCGCCCGTGTGCAATAAGTGGGCGTTGTGCGATTTGATAACCAATCCGCTAAAGGTGCAGACATAGCCCTTGTCTCGGTTAAAGCGATGAGGGCCGTTGACGCTTTGTGCGTGTAGCCAGGAATTGGTTGCCTGAAGAACTCGTTGCGCTGATGCTTTGACTGACCAGGCTTCGGATGTACTGAAGTAATCGTGAAGGAAGCCATTAACAGCAGTTTCGCTGGCGCTTTGGCTTACGTCGCTGCTGCTGATGCCGTCAGCGAGAGCTATTGCACAGCCTTTGGTGCTAAGCAGTGGCTCTTTGGGATAGTGGAAACCAATACAATCCTGGTTCAGAGGTTTTCTTCCCCTGCTGCTGTATTGGCTTATTGAGAGTTTGAGTTGCGGTTTTGTCATTAGGGCAATCTCGGGAACCTGCCTCCACTCCCTTGGGAGCGGAGGACGACAGAGGTTTCAAGCGAAATTTCTGTCGAACGGTGCGGTGATTAAGCCAGTTGACGGTTCGGGCTGGTGCGCACGTGGGTAAGATACAGAGGCAAGCCTACGAACAGGAATCCGCCTACCAGATTACCCAGAGCAGTGGGGATTTCGTTCCAGATCAGGTAGTCGGAGACGGTGAACTCGCCACCCATGATCATGGAGAATGGGAACAGAAACATGTTTACGATGCTGTGCTCAAAGCCCATGAAGAAGAACAGCATAACCGGCATCCACATTGCGGCCATTTTGCTGCCTGCCGAGGTTGAAATCATCGCACCAACGACACCCATGGATACCATCCAGTTACACAGCATGCCGCGAATGAAAATGGTCATCCAGCCAGTGAAGCCGTGCTCTTGGTAACCCAAGGTACGTGATTCACCGATGGTTGCTACTTTGGCGGCAATAGCACCACCGTCAGTGGCGTAGCCGTAGGTCAGAATAAATGAAACCATGAACGCAGTTGTTAGAGCGCCGGCAAAGTTCCCTACAAATACCAGCCCCCAATTGCGCATTACCTGACCAAAGGTGATGCCCGGACGTTTATCGATCCAGGCCAGGGGCACGAGTGTGAATACACCGGTAAGAAGGTCGAATTTCATCAAGTACAACATGATAAAGCCAACCGGGAAAAGCAGTGAGCCGATCAAAAGAGAGCCGGTCTTGGTGGCGACTGTAATCGCAAAGACGGCGGCGAGCCCGAGAATCGCGCCGGCCATAAAGGCTCGAATAAATGTGTCCTTGGTTGACATGTAACACTTCTGTTCACCTGAGTCGACCATCTTTGTGACGAACTCATTGGGTTCAATATAGGCCATGGTTATCCCCTTAAAAGAAAACTGATTTAAAAACTAGGCGAAGGGAGTTTTGCAACGGCTGTGCCAGGTTGGGAGCAAAAGAAGTGCACGCCTGATTTTTGGTATGTTTGCACAGAATGGTTGCGCTGAATTTTGAAAAGTTACTTTTTTGGTGCGAAGTTGCGGTTGTGCTTGATAGGTTTGTGATAGCAGGTTGCGCCACTCTGGTGCGATTCCACTTGAGATGCCCCACTGTTTGTCAGGGAATAAATGACGGCTATTTTGGATGGGAGATAATGATGATTTATGGCGTTCTGTACGTGGGTAAGTTCCGTGTCTTAATTTTCAAGTTGGCTTTGTGCTTGGCGACTTATCACCACTTTTCGTTAGTTACCATGAGAAAATAGAAAAATTGGCGGAAACTAACCATTGTGGTGTTTTGGCGTAGACAAACCATTATGGGGTGATACTCTGCCGGTTTTCAAACTACAGAAGCTAGTGCAAGTGACATACATATTTTTGAAGTGTTAGGTTGATTAATGCTTCTCAATAGCCCTGGTGATGAGGGTCTGTAAGAGAAGGAGTTTTGACAAAAATACCTATTTTTATAGTGTTTTTTGGTGGAGTGTGCTTCATGGATTTCGATGTTTGGTATGTGCTCTTGTCCATTTCTTTTGCGGATAATTTTTGCGATTTCAGTAGAAAAAACGTTTCATTTTCCCCGTTCTAAAAATTGATAATCACCCAAAGGTAGCATTGCTCAAACTCGATTTTGGCATTATGGGATTCTGAAAATCTTTGTTGTAGACTCAGGCACTAATAACAATAACCACCACTGAACACGAGGCTGTCATTGAATATGAAGAAGACTCATGCTGTTAATGTGATCTTTCTTTCTTCTCTATTGTTCTCATCTGCCGGTTGGGCATGTTCCGCACCTGAGGCTCCAACGCTCCCAGATCCTCAGACGGCTGTATTGGCTGAAATGGTCAAAGCGCAGAAAGCTGTTAAGAAGTACGTTGCAGCAGGTGAAGAATATCTAAAATGCGAAAAGAATACTGCGAAGTACAATGGCATGGTGGATGCCATGCAGGATATCAGTGCGGATTTTAATGCGCGGATCAAAGAGTTTAAATCGCTCAAGAAGAAATAGAATTTAAGTTCACACGAAGTATGCCGACGCAAAGAACGGTGTTTCGTTTTCGAAATATTGATTTTGAATTTAGCAGGTTCTTCGCAAGGGGTAAGAAGCCGTTATGCAATTCCACAATATGTTAACGCTGCGCTGGAAAATTCTTATAGGGGTCGTTCTCGCTAGTGCTCTTTCAGTTATTCTGGCAAGCGTCATTTATGTTTCTCTACAGGATTCCAGAATTTCCGAAGCCATGACTCGCGAGAGCAAAGTACTTACCGAGGTTGTTGGCGGCAACGTCCGCGGTGCACTCGCTTTTGACGATGTAGATACCGCCATGGAAGCATTGCGAACCTTTAGTGCCAACGAGAAAATTATTGGTGCTGTGGTCTACGGTCCTGAGGGTAATCTGTTTGCCAGTTATCGCCGCAGCTCCCCCGGTGATGTGGAGCCCAAAATACCCAGCGGTTTTCCCTCCACCAGGCAAGCGGATGGGCAGCGTTTTACGGATGATTATCTGGAGATCAGTCACGCTATAAAAGATAATGGCGCGCCGGTTGGTACTATCTATATTCGGGTAGATCTGACTGAGCTTGATGAAGCTAGTGCCGACATCACCAAGGCTGCGGTACTGATTACTCTGGCGTCGGTATTGTTGTCGGTATTTCTGGCGTTGTTTATTCAGAGAGCCATTGTTAAACCGGTGAATGAAGTAGTGTCAGCACTGCAAGATATAGCCGAGGGGGAGGGCGACCTTACTCAAAGATTGGTAGTTAGCACCAATGATGAGATTGGCGATCTGGCCCGCTGGTTCAATATCTTTATCGAAAAAGTGCAGGGAATCGTTAAGAGCTTCAGCGATACCACGGTAC
>JALUYN010000423.1 GCA_027012915.1 Cellvibrionaceae bacterium | reverse complement strand
CACGACTGACCGACTTCACACGATCAAAGAAGTCCATAACCACTTCGTTCATGGGCAGTTCATAGGTCACCGAGACCTGACCGCCCATGTACTGTAGATCTTTTTGAACACCGCGCTTCTCTACACAGAGGGTAATTACCGCTCCAAGATACTCCTGAGGCACCAGAATATTGGCTTCACAGATAGGCTCACGCATCTCATCAATGGTACTGAGATCGGGCAGTTTGGAGGGATTATCGACATAGATAACCTCACCGTCGTTCTTCACCACTTCATACACCACCGTAGGTGCGGTAGTGATCAGATCCAGATTGTACTCACGCTCCAGTCGTTCCTGGATGATTTCCATGTGCAACATCCCCAGGAAACCACAGCGAAAGCCAAACCCGAGAGCGTCTGAGCTTTCCGGCTCGTAAAACAGAGAGGCATCATTCAGTGTGAGTTTGGCGAGCGCATCGCGAAAATCTTCGTAGTCATCCGAGCTCACAGGAAACAGACCGGCATAAACCTGTGGTTTTACCTTCTGGAATCCAGGTACTGGCTCCACTTCCGGAGTCTTAACATGGGTCAGAGTATCGCCCACGGGAGCGCCGTGAATATCCTTAATACCGGCAACCACAAAGCCCACTTCTCCGGCTTTCAGCACGCCTGTATCCTTGCGTTTCGGAGTGAAGACACCAACGTTATCGACAACGTGTGCTTTACCGATGGACTTGGTAATAATCTTGTCTTTAACCCGCAATGTGCCTTGCTTTACACGAACCAGCGACACCACTCCCAAGTAGTTATCGAACCAGGAATCGATAATCAGCGCCTGCAGGGGAGCATCGACATCGCCTTCCGGTGGCGGAACCATACGCACCAGTTCTTCCAAAACATCCTTGACCCCCAAACCAGACTTGGCACTGCAGGTCACAGCTTCAGTGGCATCAATGCCAATAATTTCTTCAATTTCCTCGGAAACGCGCTCGGGATCTGCCTGAGGCAAATCTATCTTATTGAGTACCGGAATTACCTCTAAGCCCTGCTCGATCGCGGTATAGCAGTTAGCGACAGACTGCGCCTCCACGCCCTGAGCGGCATCCACTACCAGCAGGGCTCCCTCACAAGCACTCAACGAGCGAGAAACTTCATAGGAAAAGTCCACGTGCCCTGGAGTATCGATAAAATTCAGTTGATAGGTGTTACCATCGTCAGACGTGTAGTCGAGTGTCACACTCTGAGCCTTAATGGTAATCCCACGCTCACGCTCGATATCCATGGAATCCAGAACCTGCGCCTCCATCTCACGATCGGAAAGCCCACCACATATCTGGATAAAGCGGTCTGCGATGGTCGATTTACCGTGGTCAATATGCGCGATAATGGAAAAATTTCGGATATGGCTTAAGTCAGTCACAATCTACGTCTTCTGGAAAACTAGCTAAATCGCCAGCCGCGACATTCGAATATCCGCGAGCAAGGCCTGAAAAGGCCGCAAGTCTATCGTATTTGGGGGCCATTAGCCATCTAACGCTTACCCCCAAATCGTTGGATAGAGCCATCAGCAATGGCCCTATCAGAAATGCAGAGCGACGTGAAATTACTCTTCGATAATGATTGTTCTGAATGCCGGACGACCGCGACGGAAAAAGCGAATCGGCAACAGGCTATTGCCCGGCAGCGCTTTAACCACCTTACGGTAAGTTTTTACATTGGGAATCTGATTGAAACCAAGCTGGGCAATCACATCTCCAGGAGCAAGTCCAGCCTTGGCGCCAGCACCACCAGGTAACACATGGCGTACAATAACGCCGCCGGACAACTGCCACTCTTTCTGCAAACGCTTGTCCAGTGGCTCAACGACCAATCCCAAGCGACCGCCTGAGTTCTCT
>JALUYN010000422.1 GCA_027012915.1 Cellvibrionaceae bacterium | reverse complement strand
GCTCGTTTTCAGCTGACACAATTCCTGCAGAGCCCTACTGTGACCGATACTTCCTTTAAATCCCTTTCGCTATCCAAACCGCTGTTGTCCAATCTGGACTCTCTGGGGTATTCCCAAATGACCCCGATTCAGTCGGCCAGCTTACCGCTGCTGTTAAAAGGGGAGGATGTTATTGCCCAGGCCAAAACCGGTTCGGGCAAGACCGCAGCCTTTGGGTTGGGGATACTGTCCAACCTCGATGTCAAAAAGTTTCGCGTGCAGGCGTTGGTGCTGTGCCCGACCCGAGAACTGGCCGATCAGGTCGCCAAAGAGGTTCGTCGCTTGGCGCGTGCCATCCACAATATCAAGGTGCTGACGCTATGCGGTGGTATGCCATTCGGACCGCAAATCGGTTCTCTCGAACATGGCGCGCACATTATTGTGGGCACACCAGGACGAATCGAAGAGCATTTGCGTAAAGAGCGTTTGAATCTAGAGCATGTGAATACGCTGGTTCTGGACGAGGCCGACCGTATGCTTGATATGGGGTTTCAAGCGTCTGTGGATCGTATTGTTGATGCAGTACCGAGCAAGCGCCAAACGCTGTTGTTCAGTGCTACTTATCCACCCGAGATTAAAGCCATTTCAGAGCGCGTTATGCGTTCTCCACAGGTAGTGGCGGTCAAAGATTCTCATTCGAAGCTCAGCATTGAACAGAGCTTTTTTGAGGTGATTGATGAAAAGCAACGTCGTGATGCGGTGCTGCGATTGCTGTTTTCCGAGCAACCCCGCTCCGCGATCATTTTTTGCAACACCAAAAGAGAGTGTCAGGATGTAGCCGAAGCGCTGCGCGGTCGCGGTATTGAGGCGCTGGCGCTGCACGGAGATCTGGAACAGCGCGATCGGGATCAGGTGTGGGTTCGCTTCTCCAACAGAAGTGCCTCAGTATTGGTGGCCACCGATGTGGCCGCTCGGGGCCTGGATATGGACGATCTGGATCTGGTGATCAACTATCACGTGGCGCTGGATGCCGAGGTGCATGTGCACCGCATTGGTCGCACTGGGCGCGCCGGTCAGCAGGGGAAGGCTTACACGCTGTTCAGCGGTCGTGAAGTGCACAAATTGCGGGCCATTGAAGAACAGCAAAATCTGGTTATTGAAGAGGAAGATCTGCCCTCTGAAACGGTACTGGAAAATGCCTACCCGAAACCGGAAATGGCTACGTTGCAAATTGACGGTGGCAAAAAGGCCAAACTGCGGCCTGGTGATATTCTCGGTGGCTTGACCGGCGAAGGCGGCATTCAGGGCAAGCAGGTGGGCAAGATCAATGTCTTTGCCATGAGCGCCTATGTGGCGGTAAATCGCTCCGTGGTCAAAACGGCTCTGAATAAGCTGGGCAAAGATAAGCTCAAAGGGCGCCAGTTCCGGGTTCGCCAAATTCGCGGCAGCTGATTGATCAGAGGTTCCCTGGAACTCAGAGATGGTCGGGCTATGGACGGCTCTGGCGTTGCGAGCCACCCATGGCGCGATAATCCATAGCGAACGTCTCGTACAGTCAGTGCAGAACCCCGTTTCCTGATCCAGAATGGTAGAGATCAAAATAACGACTCTACATGGACGGAAGCTACCCATGCGCAATTATCTGTTGGCCCTGTTGCTGAATACGGCCTTATTCTCCCCGATGCTCATTGCGGGCGATCTGAAAATTACCGATGCCGAGGGCAAGCCTCTGGCACAGGTAATGGTGACTCGCACGCCGACACAGGTGCCTGTGGGCGACTTGTCCGACGACGGTTATACACCTCATGGCGTGACCAACCGCTCAGCCACGACGCTGACCCGTTTTACCGACGCCGATGGTCAGGTGAGCTTTGATCACGAAGCGGGTCAGTATACCTA
>JALUYN010000421.1 GCA_027012915.1 Cellvibrionaceae bacterium | reverse complement strand
ACAGGAAGCCCAACAACTACTACAAACCGCGCTAGCCAATCCCGCCGCTGAATTCCGTGATGGGCAATGGGAAGCCATTGATGCCTTGGTGAATCATCGGCAGAAGCTATTAGTGGTACAGCGCACCGGTTGGGGTAAAAGCTCGGTTTACTTTATCAGCACTAAGATCTTCCGTGACCGAGGCATGGGGCCGACTATTATCGTCTCGCCCTTGTTGGCTTTGATGCGAAACCAGATTGAGTCGGCGCAGCGTTTGGGCATTGTTGCTGAAACCATGAACTCCACCAATCAAAACGACTGGCAGGCGGTGACACAGCAGATTTTGAATAATCAAGTCGACTGCTTGCTGATTTCCCCTGAGCGCTTGGCTAACGACAACTTTATTGAAACCGTGTTGCAACCCATTGCCGACCGCATCGCCCTGATGGTGATTGACGAAGCACACTGTATTTCTGACTGGGGTCATGACTTTCGCCCCGATTATCGTCGCATTGTAAACATTCTGCGCCAGTTGCCCGCCAATATACCAGTACTGGGTACTACGGCAACGGCGAATAACCGTGTCGTTGCGGATATTCAAACTCAGCTTGGAAATATTCAAATTCACCGTGGCCCTTTGACCCGGGAAAGCCTCGCATTACAAACTATGGTGCTGCCAGATCAGGCGTCCCGTTTGGCCTGGTTAGCCCAGGTGATCCCCACCTTGCCAGGCACGGGCATTGTTTACACCTTAACGGTGCGAGACGCTGAACAAGTGGCTGAGTGGTTAAGTGCCAATGGCATAGACGCCAGGGCTTACCACGGCAGCGTTGTTACTGATGGCTTTGAAAACAGCAACGCCTACCGCCAGCACCTGGAGGAATTGCTTCTCAACAACCAGTTAAAGGTATTGGTGGCCACCACGGCGTTGGGGATGGGTTACGACAAGCCGGATTTAAGCTTTGTAATCCACTATCAAGCGCCGGGTTCTATCGTTGCCTATTACCAACAGGTGGGCCGTGCCGGGCGTGGCATTGCTCATGCGGTTGGTGTGTTGATGTCGGGTGTAGAAGATCAGGATATTCACGAGTTTTTCCGGGAATCGGCCTTTCTGTCAGAAGCTCACGTGAATGAGATCTTGTGGGTTCTGGAACAGAGTGATGGGTTGTCGATTCGCAGCATTGAAGAGCAAACCAACCTGCGTCATGGTCAGATTGAAAAAGTGCTGAAGCTGCTGAGCGTGGAAAACCCGGCTCCTGTCATAAAAGACGGTAGCCGTTGGGTCAGAACCCCTGTTCGCTATCAAATGGATCATGCACGTATTGTTCACTTAACCGGACAACGTGTGCAGGAATGGCAGGAGGTTCAGGCGTATCTGGATGATGCTGGCTGCAAAATGACATTCTTGCGAAGGGCGCTGGATGATCTCAATCCTACGCCATGCGGTCAATGTTCGTCTTGTTTGGGGCAGCCTGTTATCAATGCAGCGATTGATCCTGCTTTGGCGCATCGCGCAGGCACCTTCCTCAAACATGCGGAAATGGCAATCACCCCAAAAGCACAGGTGGCGGCCAATGCCTTTCTGGAATACGGCTTTAGAGGCAATCTACCCCAGCAACTTCGCGCACAGGAAGGCCGTGTTTTATCCCGCTGGGGTGATGCCGGCTGGGGTCGAACGGTTGCCGACAACAAACATGCTGGCCGTTTCAGCGAAGAGCTGGTCGACGCCATGGCAGAAATGATTCAGCAGCGTTGGCAGCCCGATCCTGCTCCTCAGTGGGTGTGCTGCGTGCCGTCGCGTAATCATCCTGAATTGGTGCCAGATTTTGCACGCCGTCTGGCTGCACGATTGGGTCTACCGTTTGTGGATGCGGTTAGCAAAGTGAAAGACAACCAGCCGCAAAAAG
>JALUYN010000420.1 GCA_027012915.1 Cellvibrionaceae bacterium | reverse complement strand
GTTTGCTTTATCATTGCGCTCAATTTCAGTTTTTGCGCGCACATAGATACGACCGCGGCCTGTGCGATAAGCCTGCACAATACCGGCGCGACCGTTGATGATACCGCCAGTAGGGAAATCCGGACCTGGAATAATCTCCATCAGTTCGTCGATATCAATATCGTTGTTATCGATATAGGCCAAACACCCTTTAACCACCTCACCCAGATTGTGCGGTGGAATGTTGGTAGCCATGCCCACAGCAATACCCGAAGAGCCATTTACCAGCAGATTGGGAACTCGCGTAGGCAGAACCTCGGGGATCTGCTCGGTGCCATCATAGTTAGGCACATAATCAACGGTTTCTTTGTCCAGGTCCGCCAGCAAATCGTGAGAGATTTTCTGCATGCGAATTTCGGTATAACGCATAGCAGCTGCGTTATCGCCATCGATCGAACCAAAGTTACCCTGACCGTCAACCAGCATGTAGCGCAGAGAAAATGGCTGCGCCATGCGTACAATCGTGTCGTATACAGCCGAATCACCGTGCGGATGGTATTTACCGATCACGTCACCGACCACACGAGCCGATTTCTTGTAGGGCTTATTCCAATCGTTATTGAGTTCGCTCATCGCAAAAAGTACGCGGCGGTGTACCGGCTTCAAGCCATCGCGCACGTCAGGCAAAGCCCGCCCAACAATCACGCTCATGGCGTAATCCAGGTACGACTGCTTCAGCTCGTCCTCAATATTGACGGGATGGATTTCTTTGGCTAATTCACCCATAGGAATGGTGTTCCTTATTATAGTAACTGCAGTTTGCAGCCGATGGTCTCGGCGTCATCGCCCTGTGCTGGTCTATCCACTGCTATCTCCAGTGTGCCCACATAGGACTGCGCAGAATTCGCTCGTGCAGGTCCATTCTGCTCCCCCAGAATCACCGCGCATAAAGCACCGAATAGTACCACAATTTGTCGCCACTCAACACCGGATTCCCCGGCAAAGTCTGACTTCGCCGGGCTTCACAGGTTATACTCCACGTCACGGCAAAAACGCCCGAAAAATCATTCGCATTACAGCCAATTTGCTCACAAAAACACCAAGATAATTCCTGAGCCAAAACTATGACAGGCAAAACTGTTGATCTTTTGATACACGCACGCTGGATCATCCCGATTATTCCAGAAAACGCCGTTCTCTCAGACTGCGCCCTGGCAATACTAGACCACGAAATTGTGGACATTTTGCCCAGCAACGAAGCCAGCAAACACTACTGTGCAGAACAGGAAGTCCAACTCGAACAGCACGTACTCATGCCCGGGCTCATCAACAGCCACTGCCACAGTGCCATGAGCCTACTGCGAGGCTATGCAGATGACCTGCCTCTCGACACCTGGTTGCAAGAGCATATCTGGCCCGCAGAGCAACAGTGGGTCTCCCCTGAGTTTGTGGAAGCAGGCACGGAACTGGCTGTGGCAGAGATGATCCGGTCCGGCACAACCACTTTTGCCGACATGTACTTTTTCCCGGAGGAAACGGCCAATGTCGCCGCTCGCGTGGGCATGCGCTGCCAACTGGCCTTCCCGGTTCTGGACTTCCCGACCGCGTGGGCTCAAGACGCCAACGACTATATCCACAAAGGCCTGGCATTACGCGATAACTACGGCAGCCATCCGCTGATTAATATTGCCTTTGGCCCCCACGCCCCCTACACCGTCTCAGACGAACCACTGCAGCGCATCTCTGTACTGGCCGAAGAGCTACAAGCATCAGTGCAGATCCATTTGCACGAGACGCAAAAAGAAATATCAGACGCCTTGAATTCATCCGGTCAGCGTCCAATTAAAAGGCTGCAGCAGCTGGGCTTACTTTCTCCGCTAACCCAATGTGTGCATATGACTCAAGTCGAGGGAGAAGACATTGAGCTGCTGCAACAGCACGGCGCCCACGTTATTCACTGCCCAAAATCCAACCTGAAACTGGCCAGCGGCTTCTGCCCCACCCAGGAGCTGCTTGATGCTGGAGTCAACGTCGCCCTGGGCACCGATGGCGCGGCGAGCAACAATGGCCTGGACATGTTCGCGGAAATGAATGCAGCCTCCCTTCTCGCCAAAGGCGTAAGCGGCAATGCCGGCGCTCTGGACGCCCACAGTACACTGCGCATGGCCACTCTGAACGGCGCCCGAGCGCTGGGGCTCGACAGCAAAATTGGTAGCCTTGAAAAAGGCAAGCTGGCAGACCTGATTGCAGTAGAACTGAACGACTTGGAGCAGACCCCGGTCTTCAACCCAGCATCACACCTCGTCTACACCGCCTGTGGCCACAAGGTAAGCCATAGCTGGGTCGCAGGCCGCGCTCTGATGCAGGACTACAAACTGCAAACATTGCACACCGAAGCGGTACAGAAAAAAGCCAGGCAATGGCAACAACACCTGCAACCTTGACTACGAATTCGACTATTGGATTACGACTTTTTGGAAAGACTATGAGCACCTCGAACACGAACGCCTCAACGCCTAATGTAGACCCGTCGGAAGTCGCAAAATTTGAAGCACTGGCCAACCGCTGGTGGGACAAAAACAGCGAGTTTAAACCCCTTCACGACATCAACCCACTGCGCAGCAACTATATCGATCTGCATGCAGGAGTCGCGGGCAAGAAGATTCTCGACGTAGGCTGCGGCGGCGGCATTCTCGCAGAGGGACTGGCACAACGCGGCGGCGAAGTCAGCGGCATTGATATGGGGGAAGCGCCACTGGAAATTGCCAAGCTGCACGCATTGGAAAGCGGTGTAGAAGTTAACTATCAGCGCATTACTGCCGAAGAACTGGCCGAGCAGCAACCCGAGAGTTTTGACGTGGTGACCTGCCTCGAGATGCTGGAGCACGTACCCGATCCCGCCTCGGTAATTCAGGCCTGCGCGAAACTCTGCAAGCCCGGCGGCCACGTGTTTTTCTCTACCATTAATCGCAACCCCAAGGCCTACGCCCTGGCGGTAGTCGGCGCGGAGTACGTACTCAACATGCTGCCCAAGGGCACCCATGAGTACAGCAAGTTTATTCGTCCTTCCGAGCTGTCAAACTGGATTCGCCAAGCGGATCTGAGCCTGCAAAACATGACGGGGCTCACCTACAACCCCATCACCAAGAGCTACAAGCTCAATCCTCGCGATGTGGACGTTAACTACATGGTACACACCGTAAAGGACGCCTAAGCATGGCAATCAAAGCAGTACTATTTGATCTCGACGGCACCCTTCTGGACACCGCCCCCGATTTTGAAGTGGTTTTGAACCGCTTGCGCAATGAACAAGGCCTTGGCCCAATTGCCGCACAAAGGGTTCGAGAAACTGTATCCAATGGTGCTCGCGCACTGGTTACTCTTGGATTCGGTCTCGACGAGGGTGACGACGGTTTTGAGCCTTTGAGGCAACGATTGCTTGAGCTGTACAGTAATCATCTGGCGGTGGAAACCCGACCATTTCCAGGCATCGAAAAATTGCTGGCATTTATTAGCGAACACAAACTCGCCTGGGGCATAGCCACCAACAAGCCAGAAACCTATACAACGCCAATCGTGGAGCAACTGCAACTCAACCCGGACTGCGTGATATGTCCGGATCACGTGACTCAGCGCAAGCCTCACCCGGAATCAATGCATCTGGCCGCAAAGCTGATCGACTGCAGCACCGACGAAATTGTCTATGTTGGCGACCATCTCCGCGACATCGAATGCGGCAAGCGTGCCGATTGCATCACCATTGCCGTTCGTTATGGCTATATTGACGCCGACGATTCAGCGGACAGCTGGGGAGCGACCCACACCGTCGATCACGCCAGTGAAATCCCCGAACTGCTGCTACAGTACCTATAAATTATTGAGCCCGTATATAACATGACACAGACACTACCCGCCGGGTACAAACCCGCACAGAACCTTCTTCAGGATAAAGTTATCGTAGTTACCGGAGCCGGCGATGGTATCGGCAAGGAAGCGGCACTGAGCTTTGCCAGACATGGCGCCACGGTTATTTTGCTCGGCCGCACCGTCGCCAAACTGGAGGCGGTGTACGATGAAATTGAAGCAGCAGGCGGTGCGCAACCAGCCATATTCCCCATTAATTTCGAGGGTGCCTGTGAAAAAGACTACGAAGATATGGCCCAGGCCATCTTTGACACCTTCGGCAAGCTCGATGGCATTTTGCACAATGCGGCATTGCTGGGGGAGCGCACACCGCTGAGCAACTACGCAACGGACACCTGGCAGACCGTCATGCAGGTTAATGTCAACGCACCCTTTATGATGACCAAGGCACTGCTTCCCATTATGGAGCAGGCCGATTCGGCAAGTATCGTGTTTACAGGATCAACCGTAGGCTATGAAGGCCGAGCATTTTGGGGCGCCTATGCGGCATCTAAAGCAGCCCAGGAAAATCTGATGCAAACCCTGGCTCAAGAGCTTGAGGGAACCACCAATATTCGCGCCAACAGCGTCAACCCCGGTGGCACTAGAACCCGTATGCGGGCCAGTGCCTATCCTGCGGAAAACCCCGCTGATGTAAAAACTCCCGACCAATTAATGCCGCTATATTTGTATTTGATGGGGACTGACAGTGAAGGGGTTACCGGGCAGCAATTTAGCTATCAGTAAACAACCGGCACTCTTCTCAGTCGGATATTTGGCAGGCCAGTTGGTTGCGCCAAACGGCGACGGCCACGGCTATGCCAACGGTCACTCCTGTATGGCTCGCCACTCTTGTGTCTCTCGTCATTCCCGAAAATGCGGGAATTCGGTGGATGAGAACCGATCAACACCCCCTTTTTTACGAGCGGGGGAAATGACGAGCCAAGAAAGGGGCCATGAGGAGCACGAAGGGATAACTAGTCACTGACGAAGCAATATCAACAGCGCGTTAAAAAGGCCACCACCACTGCTTGGACGGCGATTTTTTTCCGGACTCTTTTGAGTCTTCATCTTCACCTCCCACAGTATATTGCGGTAACTTATTTTTCTCTTGCACATCGCTCGCTTTTCGGCGAAACAGCTTTTTCTTACTGGGTGTGCCAGATGGCGTTAAATACACATCATCTTCGGCGGTTTTTACCACCTTTACGTCATACATATCTTCCGCGATGAGTGGCAGCGTGTAGTCGCGCCATAGTTTGTAAACCTTACCATCCACAAATTGAATGTAGACATGCTTCTCTCGAAACCCGGTATTCTCGTACTTAAATAACACGAAGATACGTACCCGGTTCTTTTTGTTTTCCGAGAAGCGATAAGTGAATATCTCTGAGCCATTTTGGTGTTTAGTGATTCGATCGGGCTTACCGACGTACTCTTCCACCCATTTACGAGTAGTACGCCCGGGCACAATCTTGCTAATCACTTCTTCTGGGACACGCTTGTTGTCGTGCTCGTAGGTAACGGAATCTCGTATATCGACAATGGTACAGCCACCCAAAGCAACCAGGGTGGCCATAAGAAACAGGCGCAGCAACATAACCGTATTCCTCTGCGATCAGGCAGCAGCGTTTTTGACTTGGCAGTGCATCAATTGCATCAACGAAACCTCAGCACGGGAGATACCGCAGCGCCGAGCCACTTCCTCGGTGCCAATTCCGGCATTGAGCAATCTGGCAGCGTCGGCCAAATCCGGCGCCAACCCCTCCACCAGCGCAACAGACTGAGGCACGGCGTTCGACCCGTTCTCGAGAGGGGCAGATTGAGAGTTGTTCTGGGAAGTCTTATTTGCAGCTTCCTGAAGCTCCGCTTGCTGAAGCTGTTTTTCAAGAGCGACCAAGCGACGCCCCATGCCAATGGAGCCGTTACTGGTCATTTGAAGATTATGATCTAGACGGGTATAGAGTTTTTGCGTTAGTAGCGATTGCTTACGCAATCGCCCGTAGCAAATTACTCCTAAGGCCAGGGCCATCCAACTGATGGCAATACTGCCTACCAGGGCGAAGTTCATCCAATCAGCGCTCGACATACGCTTTTCCTCTCATTGCCGAGAGGGACTTCGCCAGGGCGGATACTCAGGGATTGTTAGCCCAGAGTTACACGTGCTCCAGTTCGGCCCACTCTTCGTCGGTTAACAGCTTGTCCAACTCAATGAGAATAAGAAGCTCATTGTTTTTGTGACAAACGCCTTGAATAAATTTGGCACTTTCGTCATTACCCACATTGGGTGCGGTTTCAATCTCCGATTGACGCAAGTACACCACTTCAGCAACGCTATCCACCAGGATTCCAACCACGTGGTTGTCGGCTTCGATAATAACGATACGCGTGTTATCGGTAATCTCGCCGGACTCCAGACCAAAGCGATGGCGCGTATCAATCACGGTCACTACGTTGCCGCGCAAGTTGATGATACCGAGAACATAGGCCGGGGCGCCGGGAACAGGAGCGATTTCGGAGTATCGCAATACTTCCTGTACCTGCATCACGTTAATGCCATAGGTCTCACCGGCCAGCTTGAAAGTCACCCACTGCAATACCGGATCGTCACTTGCTTTGCTTTTTGTAGAGCTGGTTGTCATAACCCAAATTCCTCAATAATCGAGCGTCAAAAAACTAACATAACCTACTCCACTACTATAGTTAATAGCAGCTTCTATGCCAGTGTATCGACTGATTTCTGTCTAAGTTAAATCTTTTCTGTTGTGATCTTCATTTTCCAGCAACTGACCCATCATTGGAATATCTATTAGGGCACACATATGCTGTTTTACGGTTCCCGCAAGCCAGGCGCGCTTACTGCGCTCCCCGCGCCATTTGACGTCTTCTGGCTCCAGGGTAATAGGTTGATTAACCGCATCGACAGCTAGCCCCCAGGGCAATCCATCGATGGAAATAACGTATTTGGCGGTTTCCAGAAACGCTTCATCATAGCGCTCAGGCATAACGAACTTGGCAGTATTGACGGTACGTATCTTTCCCATTGGCGTGGGCTGAAGCCCCATAAACCAATCAGCCTGCCCAAACAGCGGAGTAAGCTCGTCAGTGAGAGGCTGGATCTGACCCAGCGCGATCAAAGGCACCGCAAGTGTTAATCCGGACACCGAGAAGAGCAGCACATCAAAGCGCTCCTGCCCCCAACGCGGGCGACCGTTATCAAGCCAAGTCAACGAAGACAGCATATCTTCTGTCGCCTGCTGATCAAGCTCCTCAGTGACAAGCTCTACCGGAACAACATCAGACTTGTCTTCAACTTGGACCTCTTCTGCAACCTCAACCGCAACTTTCCCGTCGACGTCAATATCTGAAGCGGTATCCGTCTCCTGGGCAACTTCGACAGAAGCTTCAACGCTCACCTCAACTTCAGCAGTTTGCGGAGCAGTCGACAGTAATTTGGCGAGCTTCTTGCGAGCCAGGAGCTCTTTGTCACGCAAGCGTTCCTGATAATCCAACGCTACCTGAGGCTCTTCTTTAGCCGGTACTTCTTTGACCTGCGCTTGCAAGCCGCTGCCATCATCGTCCAGCAGCAGATCGTCAAAGTAGTGTTGCAGGCTATCCTGGGGAGAATCTGTACTCATAGGGACACTCTCAATGCCTTGTCCTGAGTGTTGTTATATTGCCACTTCAACAGTGAGCGATAGGCCTCCACCGCACGTCCAGAGGCATCAAAAATATGAGGGGGAACCCCTGCCTTGCTGGCATCACGCAGCTTGGTATCCACAGGTATCTTGCCCGGCCAGACCCTGTCA
Source organism: Cellvibrionaceae bacterium (assembly GCA_027012915.1). The sequence continues at coordinate 3,286 of JALUYN010000420.1, read as the reverse complement.
CTGTAATTATTGCGGATCATCCGCAAGCTGCTCACGGAAGCCTGCGTGCGACGATCAAACATCGTGGGCACAATCGTATATTCAAGCGGGCGTTTTCGAGAGCGACTCATCATATCCAGGGTATGCACCATGCGCTCCAGCCCCTTCAATGACAGGTACTCTGTTTGCACCGGGATCAACAACTGCTCACAGGCGGCCAGTGCATTGATCATGAGCACTCCCAGTAGTGGCGGGCAATCAATTACAACCGTGTCGTAACGATCACGCAACAACGCCAAGGCCCTGCCGATCACCAGCCCCATACCATCCTGACCAATAGCCTGGCGCTCCAGGGTCGCCAGCGCCGTCGAAGCGGGAATCAGCGAGATATTGGTAAACGCGGTTTCAACAATGCACTCGTCGAGGAGCTCAGCGCTCAGAGATTTGCGCTCTTGAAACAGGGTAAAAGTGGAGCGAGCTACGGTGTCGGGGTCCAACTTGAAGTAGCTGCTCAATGATCCGTGTGGGTCAAGATCCAACAGCAACACGCGATCCCCCTGTTCGGCGCAAAGACCGCCCAAGGTTACAGTGGTGGTAGTTTTACCAACCCCACCCTTCTGATTTGCAACTGTCCAGACCTGCAACCGCTAACTCCTAAACTCTTGTAACAGACAACACCTAAGCTGCCCCTGTCAAAAAATCGTCGCACCGACAAAAATTGGGAACATTTCTACTGGGAGAGCAATATTCGTACCTATCGGAATCCAGATCAATAGATTTAGCAATCGCCTGCCGATATACCCCTGCAATTCAAAGTGATCTCATGAGGGCACACATCCGATAACGTTGGATTTGAACCGAAGCTCTGAAGAACGTCAGTTGCGTTGCAACTCCGGATCACTGCTAAACAGCAGCCCCCCCTGTTTTGTCTCAACGGGTTTAATCTCGCCTATTGGGGCCAGGCGATCCTGAGGCTCCTCTGAATCAGCATTGAGATCATCCAGGGCATCGGTCAGCGTCGTGGCAGCAGTTTCACTGATTGGGGCTTGTCCTTCACCGGGTTCGGGGTACGGAGACTCTACCGTCACCTCAACCGGATTGACCGCGCGACCCAGCTCTTCAGCAGAACCAACATTGGGCCGTTCAACCCGCTCACGGGCGATCATCAGAACCACCCGCCGGTTTTTCGCTCTCCCCTCAGGGGTGGCGTTATCGGCAACGGGCTGATGTTCGCCATAACCCACAGCACTTAGACGACTGGCATCGACTCCGCCTTTAACTAATAACTTGACCGCCGAGGCCGCACGCGCAGCGGATAACTCCCAGTTACTGGGATAGCGAACACTGTTGATGGGGACATTGTCGGTAAAGCCCTCCACCTGAATCGGGTTATTGTAGGGTTTGAGCATAGCCGCCACATCGGCAAAGACACTTTCTGCTTGTAAGCTGGGCTCCGCGTCGGCGCTGGCAAACAGAATGCTGGAGCTCATCTCTACTTCGAGCCAAAACTCATTGCTGTGCAACTGCACCAGATCGTCGCTGATCAGATCGGAGAATTCGTCCTGGAACATATCGGACAACTGAGGCAAATCGGCAGTCTTATCGAAGGGACCATCTCCCTTCTCAGGCCCTTTACCCTTATCCTTGTTGTCGTCTGTCACTAAATGAATGGCGCTGGGATCCACTGATCGACTCGGATCACCCACCTGAATGGGCGTGACACTGCTGGGCTTCTGATCGTTAAAGGCATCCACAAGAGTCTCGGATAGCACACGGTACTTGCTCTCGTTCACTTGCGAAATCGAGTACATGACCACGAAAAACGCGAACAGAAGCGTGATGAAATCCGAGTAGGACACCAGCCAGCGTTCGTGATGAACATTGATTTCTACGGGGCGTCGTCTGGGCATAACTCAGCAACCTGCAGCAAATTCACGGCAGATAGCCGTTGAGCTTCATCTCAATGGAGCGCGGGTTTTCACCTTCAGCAATTGCCACGATACCCTCGATGATCAGCTCGCGGAATTGCGATTGCTCATGAATGCACATTTTAATTTTGTTGGCGATAGGCAGCAGGAACAGGTTGGCAAAAGCAACGCCGTAGATGGTAGCCACAAACGCCACCGCGATACCTGGTCCCAACTCAGTGGGATCGGCGAGATTGCGCATTACGTGAATCAGCCCCATAACGGCACCAATAATTCCTATGGTCGGAGAATAGCCACCCATGGATTCAAAGAATTTTACCGAGTCCAGATCGCGTTGTTCTTGAATAATGAGTTCTGTTTCCATCACTCGACGAATGGACTCCGGCTCACTGCCATCGACCAACAATTGCAGCCCCTTGCGGGCGAACAGATCTTTCTCGGTTTCAGCGATAGTCTCCAGCCCGAGAAGACCTTCTTTACGCGCCGCCATGGCCCAGCGTACGACCCGCGCCAACCCCTCCTGAAACATATTGTGAGGTGGCGTAAATACCCAGGGAAAGATCTCAAAAGCACGTTTCAACTGAATCCAGGGGGTCTGTAACATGGCCGCACCAAAGGTACCGCCAACAACAATCACGGCAGCGGGGCCGTTGAGTAGAGACTGAAAGCTGCCCCCTTCCATAAAGTTGCCGCCAATCAATGCAGCAAATCCAAGAATCACGCCGATGATACTTAAGACATCCATGATTAACCCACCAGCTCTTTTGTCAGTTTTGCGCCTATATCCTTGAGCGGCAATACGCAGTCGGTAAGGTTAGCGCGAGCCACAGCCATAGGCATGCCATAGATGACACAGCTCTCCTCGTCCTGACTCCAGACCGTCGCCCCTTTCTGCTTTAACAGACGAGCACCTTCACAGCCATCAGACCCCATGCCGGTCAACACAATAGCCAGCACATCGCTCCCATAGGCGTTGGCCGCTGAGCCGAAGGTGATGTCCACCGATGGCTTGTAATTGGTGCGATCATCCCCCGGCAAGATTTTCACATTGCCGCGTCGATCAACCATCATCTGCTTGCCGCCCGGGGCCAACAGGGCCAAACCGGGTTTCAGGGTGTCGCCATCCTCCGCCTCTTTTACGGAAATTTTACACTGCCTGTTAAGGCGCTCGGAAAAGGCTTTGGTAAAGTTCTCCGGCATATGCTGCGTCAATACAATCGGCAGCGGAAAATTGGCGGGTAACTTGGTCAGCACATCCGTTAGCGCCACGGGCCCGCCGGTTGAAGCGCCAATAGCCAGCAATTTCATGCCGGATTTGAGCGGTTTATCGCGTCGCGGGCGCGCAGTCGCAGGGGCGGCTACCGTTGCCGTGGTGCGCG
>JALUYN010000419.1 GCA_027012915.1 Cellvibrionaceae bacterium | reverse complement strand
GTCCTCACGCCTAGATTGGCGCGATGTGAGATGCAACAGAAGCATCAAAATTAGTGTCGGCAGGCCCTAGTCCGACAGGCTGATATTAAAGGCCAAAGAAATACGTTCGCCTTCGCCAAAGAAAGGATGCACGCAGTGCATCAGCCAGGCGGGGAATATCACAAGTAATCCGGCCTCCGGGGTCACGGTGTACTTCTGCCCAAATTCGTAGCCAGGAATCGGCATGGCCCCTGCGGCGTTTCTGGGGTCGATAAATTCCAGTACGCCATTCTTGTCCAGCCCGGCTTCGGGTTGTCCTGTGCAAACGTAATACACCGCTCCCCAGTGAAACCCCGGATGAATATGCATGGAATTGTATTGGCCGTTGCGATTGATATTGGCCCAGCCGTAGATATTGGTGTTTTTCATGGGGGAAGTTGACTGAATGGGGCGAGCATCGTTGAGAAACTTAACCGCTTGACCAATGCGCTGGACCAGGTGATTGATGTTGGGGTCGTTCCAGTTTGCGAGGTCTTCCGCTGAGCGCCATCCTCCAATATTGCTACGCTGAGCATTGCCGGTGCGCCATTGGGGCATTTCCTGCTCTTTCTGCAAAAACAGTTCTCCCAGCGCCTGGTTGACGTCTTCCATATCTTCGAACTGGTGCTTGAGTATTGGGGTGGGGTAGAGCAGTTTCAGTGACTGGTCAAAGGGGGTTGCCATATTTGATGCCTGGAATAATTCACACGTAGGTTCGCTAGACATTTTTGTCGGCTATTGCCTGTAGGTGTCTACTTGGCTAGCCGACCTACAGTGTAGACACAAAAAAGGGGTCGGAGTAGCTGAGCTACTTCGACCCCTTGTCTGGGTGGATGGGTTTTACGCGAAGTTTGCGTTTACAAACTCCCAGTTAACCAGCGCCCAGAAGGCGTTCATGTAGTTGGGGCGCGCATTGCGGTAGTCAATGTAGTAGGCATGTTCCCACAGGTCCACAGTCAGCAGCGGAGTTACACCATCGTCGGTCAGTGGCGTTGCTGCGTTGCTGGTGTTAACGATGGCAATGGAGCCGTCGGCGTTCTTTACCAGCCAGGTCCAGGATGACCCGAAGTTGTTGATGGCGGAAGTCGTGAATTCTTCTTTGAACTTTTCGAAGGAGCCAAAGGTGCCGTTGATCGCCTCGGCGATGGCGCCGCTGGCTTCACCGCCGCCATTGGGGCTCAGGCAGTTCCAATAGAAGGTGTGGTTCCAGATCTGAGCGGCATTGTTGAATACGCCACCGGATGAAGACTTGACGATGTCTTCCAGAGACTTGCCTTCAAATTCGGTACCGGGAATCAGGCCGTTGAGCTTGTCGACATAAGTCTTGTGGTGCTTGCCGTAGTGGTATTCCAGTGTTTCCGCCGAAATGTGTGGTGCCAGAGCGTCTTGCGCATAGGGCAGAGCGGGTAGTTCAATTGACATAGATACATCCTCGTTGTGTTAGCCCGATCCTCACCAGGATCTGAAAAAATCTATGGGGCGCTGCCCCTGATCGTACTGCGCGTAGCTTAGCAAATGGCGCTCACAGGTCAATTTAACTGAGCGCTATACATGGTTATTTTGATGAGTAGGAATTACAATGGCCGCGCTTTATATAACAAAAAGTCATGCAAGGGTATTCTACCTTTAGCTAACTACATATTACTAACTGTCGATGTGAAGGACTTGATTATGGAAACTATGGAAATCATTAATTTCCTCTCCCGCTGGCTGCACTTGATGTTCGGTATCGCCTGGATTGGCCTGCTGTACTACTTCAACTTTATTCAAGGTGGCTACTTTAAATCTGCGACCCCTGAAGCGCTGAAAGACGCTAAGGCCAAACTCGCTCCGGAAGCTTTGTGGTGGTTCCGCTGGGCGGCTATGTTCACCTTTATTACCGGTGTGATTCTGCTGGTTGGCGTGATGAAGCAAGGTCTGATGAATGTTTACATCGTTGCCGGCGCTGCTATGGCAACTCTGATGTTCCTGAACGTATGGTTGATCATTTGGCCAAACCAGAAAATTGCTCTGGGTATGGTTGAAGGCGATGGCCCAACTGCCGCTGGTAAAGCGCTGCTGGCTTCTCGCACCAACACCCTGTTCTCTGGCCCCATGGGCTTTATGATGCTGGCTGGTCCTCACTTCGGTCAGTTGGGTGGTGGTTACGCCGATAAGATTGATGGTTCTACCGGTCTGTGGGTTGCTCTGGCGATCATCGCAGCTCTGGAAGTTAACGCCATCGTTGGTAAGCAAGGTCCAATGACCAGCGTTACAGGTGTAATCCACTGCAGCATCGCGCTGACCGCTGTGTTGGCTGCTGTGTTGGTGTATGTATAATACGTTAGCACTGACAAACTAGGCCCTTGAGCGAATAGTTCAGGGGTTGGAAAAAGCCGGGGCATATCCCGGCTTTTTTGTGGGCGCAGATTAGTACTTTTTATAAAGGTTAAAGATTCATGGAACGCAAAGAACCAACGTTTTCCGGTATCAGTTCAGACAGCAGTGATCCGGTTGCCCCAAGTCGCCCGCAGGTTCAGAAAAAGGCCACCAAAAAGGTGACGCCACCTCCCGTTTCCACGCCTCACCCCTCTCCTGGCAAAGGATCATCAACAGCTGTGATCGCCTTGATACTGGCGGCGGTAGCACTCGCAGTAGCCGGCTACAGTTCTTGGGTCTTGATGAAAACCCAGCAGCAGCTTTCTGATGCCAGTAGCCGAATTCTGGAGTTGCAACAGGCTCTAGTGCTGACCGGCGACGAATCTACCCAATCAATGGCGGGTTTGCAGGCCAATCTACGTAAACAGCAAGAGGATTTGGCCACACTGCGTAAAGATCTTGGTACCTCTGAGCACGAAATTCGCAAGCTCTGGGACACTCGTAACGTCAATAAGAAAGCCATTGCCGCCAATGCCAAGTCTATCGATCAGCAGCAGGCCAAAACCAAGTCTCTGCCGGCCGATGTCAAATCCCTGAAATCCAAATTGGATACACAGGCCAAGCAGTTGTCCTCTATTAAAACCGACGCAGGTCAGGCGCTGGAGGCCGCGACGCTACTGTCTGGCTCTTTGGAGCAACAACAGCTAACCGTTCGCGAATTGGTCGATGCCGGTACGCAGATGGAAACTTCTTTGCTGAAACTCAAAAAGAGTGTGGAGGGTAACGAAGAAGCCATTCGCTCCATCGATGCATTCCGTAAAAACACCAACAGTGAGTTGTGGAAACTGAAGCAGCAACTGCAGCCTCGCACCAATTCCGCGCAGTAATTCCTAGACTCGCTTCAAACTTCGACTTTGGTCGGTAATTCACCGGCCAAAGTCCATATTGGCCAGGCTGAAATCGGACAAACCAGCTGCCGTGGTGTAGACTTCGGGTCTTGAAAATTTCGAGGCGCTTTCCCGAATTCCTTCTGAACTGACTCGGGAGAACTGATGCAGGGCTCATCGGATCCTCGAAACCTTTCAAACATCCCAATTCAAACAGATCAAGAGATGTACACCATGACCACGGTAATCCGCAAAGATGACTTGATTGATAGTGTCGCTGACGCTCTTCAGTTTATTTCTTACTACCACCCCAAGGATTTTATCAACGCCGTCAATGAGGCTTACGAGCGAGAGATCAATCCAGCGGCCAAGGACGCCATGGCCCAGATTCTGATCAACTCCCGCATGTGTGCCGAAGGCCATCGTCCTATCTGTCAGGACACCGGCATTGTCAGCGTGATTATGAAGATCGGCATGGACGTGCAGTGGGATTCCGAGGGCATGAGCATCGAGGATATGATCAACGAAGGCGTACGTCGTGCTTACGGTCACCCGGACAACGTACTTCGCGCCTCGGTTCTGGCTGATCCGGACGGTGCTCGCAAAAACACCAAAGACAACACGCCTGCCATGATTACCTACAAAATGGTGCCTGGTAACACGGTAACTTGCCACGTGATGGCCAAGGGCGGCGGCAGTGAAGCCAAAACCAAGTTTGCCATGTTGAACCCTTCCGACTCCGTTGTGGATTGGGTGCTTAAAATGGTACCGACTATGGGCGCCGGCTGGTGTCCGCCAGGCATACTGGGTATCGGCATTGGCGGTACTGCCGACAAAGCGCTGGCTATGGCTAAAGAGGCGCTGCTGGATCCCATCGATATTCACGATTTGCAGGCGAAAGGTGCCGACAGTCGCGCCGAAGAGCTGCGTCTGGAACTGTACGAGAAAGTAAACAAGCTGGGTATTGGAGCTCAGGGCCTGGGTGGTTTGACCACGGTATTGGATGTGAAGGTAAAAGATTGCCCAACTCACGCGGCCAATAAACCTATCGCGATTCTGCCCAACTGTGCCGCGACGCGTTTGGCGAAGTTCACTCTGGATGGCTCCGGCCCTGCATTGCAAGAGCCGCCTAATCTGGATGACTGGCCAGAGATTACCTGGGAAGTGGGTAATGCTCGCCGCGTAAACCTGGACGAAATTACCAAAGAAGACGTAGCTGAGTGGCAACCGGGTGAAACCGTATTGCTGTCCGGTAAGTTGCTAACTGGTCGCGATGCGGCGCACAAACGCATGGTTGATATGATAGCCAAGGGTGAAGAGCTGCCGGTGGATTTCACCAATCGTATGATCTACTACGTGGGTCCGGTTGATCCCGTGGGTGAAGAAGTTGTGGGCCCTGCTGGTCCAACCACCGCAACTCGTATGGATAAATTCACTCGTACCATGCTGGAGAAAACCGGTTTGATTGGTATGGTGGGTAAGGCCGAGCGTGGTCCAATCGCTATCGAAGCCATTAAGGACAACAAGGCGGTCTACCTGATGGCTGTGGGTGGTTCTGCTTATCTGGTGTCCAAAGCCATTAAGGCTTCAAAAGTTGTAGGTTTTGAAGACTTGGGTATGGAAGCTATCTATGAGTTTGAAATCAAAGATATGCCAGTAACTGTTGCTGTTGATGTTAACGGTGAGTCAGTACACCAGACTGGCCCGAAAATCTGGTCAGCCAAGATCGAAGAACAGGCGTTGGAAATCAAATAAGTTTGACAACTTCAGTCCGTTAAAAAGCCGGGCAGTGCCCGGCTTTTTTGTATCAGAAGATTCACCTAATCTAACCTCGTCATTCCGGCGGAAGCGGGAACCTTGTGAACTTAGCACGTCCTCAAAACAGAAGGGGCGGAGTAGGTAAGCTACTCCGCCCCCTTGAGCTATATAGACACTGCTTGGGGCGTTACTGAGTATTCTCTGCCGGCAATTCCTCAGCTTTTTTACCGGTCCTGGAAAGAACATATTGGTAGTCTGCTGATAGGTCTTGTAGTCCGGACGTTTCTGCACCGAGTAGTACTCCGAAGGTACCGCACCGGTAAAGTACACCAGTGTGTTGTACATAATATAAGAAGCGTTCAGCAGGCAAATGCCTAACAGTAGCCACCATACAAGATCGAGCGATTCATACAGCGCCAGGAACGATGGAATGGCGGTAACCACCAGTGCGTTCCATACCATCCACTCGGCAAAGTAGTTGGGGTGACGGCTGTAGCGCCACAGTCCCACATTGCACACTTTTCTCTTCTCGCCGCGGCGCTTCATCTCCACCATAAAACCGTGTTTTTGCTTGTCAGCAATGGTCTCTATGGCAAATGCCCCCAGCCAAATCACCAGCCCAAGGATTTCCAGGATCGAATACTCAGGGCTGGGGTTGGCAGCGATAATCAGGGCTGGAACCGCCAGAAACGAAGCGTTGGCCAGTCCCTGCAATACGGCATCCACCTGAATGGCCAGCATGGTATTGGTTTTGCCATGCTTTTCCCAGCGGCGGCGCTGAAACAGGTAGCGAGGAAGTTCTTTGTCAAAGGCTCCCAGGCGCAGCATTCTAAGTGCCGTTAAGCCCATGCGCAGGCCGACAAACAGATAGACAAAGGCAACGACTGTTTTACGCAGAGTGTCGCCTTCGGCCAGAAGCAGCGTCATCAATCCGATAACCGCGAGTCCCAGAGGCCAGCCAATATCCACATAGGACAGACGGCCGGTCTTCCAGGCTGGCAGACACACGACCAGGGCAAACAGAGTTAACTGCGCCAACCCATTGATCAGGCTGATTTCATGGAACATAGGCAGGCTTAGGAGCAGCGCCCAGCCGAGGACAAATGTGGTGAGTGGAGAAAAATACTTCAACATAATCTGCTCCCTAACCGTTACTGACTTTTGTCGCTACTTCAGTCGGCAGAGCTTCAATAGCTACAGGTGTACCATTGAATGCCGCATTGCCCGTCAGAGGGTCGATGCGTTTGGCGTCTGTCAGACTGTTGATACTTATGCCGGGCTGCGTTGCGGCAATATTCATCTGAGTGTCACTGTGGTTGTGGCCCCAGCCCTGGGGAATACTGACAACCCCCTGCAGAATATTGTCGTTGACGGCTACTTCCATGATGACTTCACCGGTGGGGGAACTCACGCGAGCCATGCTGCCGCTGCTTAAGCCCAGCGCTTGTGCGTCTTGCGAGTGCAGTTGCAAAGTAATAGGGTTTTTACCTTTTACCAGGCGCTGAGAGTTTTGCGTCCATGTATTGTGACTGCGCGCCAAACGGCGACCGATCATGTCGAAGGGGTACTCGCTGCGTGTTTTAACATCGTCCTTGGCGTACTGCTTCAGGCGTGGCAGATCGTCGATGTAAAACTGGGGAGCCAACTGAATCTGGCCATTCGCGGTTTTAATGCGTTGTTCCAGGCAGGGCTTAAGTGGGCCAAGATCAATGCCATGAGGATTGTCGAGCAGCTTTTGCAGGCTCATACCCTGATCTTTGTAAGCACCGGACTTGAGGCCCATGTCGAGAATAATCTCAGGCGTAATACCGTCGTCTTCGGAATTGGTGAGTCGACACATCAAGGCTTTCAGAATTTCCCAGTCGTGTTTTTGGTTTTCGCCTTTCTCGAACATGGCAGGCGAGAACTTGGCGTTGTTGCTGACAGAAAAGCTGTTAAAGAACACGTCGTAGTGGTTGATTTCCAGACCAGTGGTGGAAGGCAGGAAAATATCGGCGTGTTTGGTGGTTTCATTGAGATAGATATCAATGGACACCATAAAGTCCAGATTGGCAAAGGCTTCGGTCAGATCGTCGCCACCGGGTGCCGACAATACCGGGTTACCGGCGATGGTGAACATGGCGCGAATTTGCCCTTCACCCTCGGTGAGCATTTCATCTGCCATGGTAGCGACGGGGAATTCCGAGTTGTAAAAGGGCAGCTGGCGCACGCGAGACTGATAGCGGCCATAGCTGCTGCTCTTGCCTTTTGGCGTTTGCGCGAGAAGGTCAAAGGCAGGCATCGGGAACATCGCACCGCCTTCGCTATCGAAGTTACCGGTGATGATATTCAGGGCATTGGTCAGCCACAGGCACAGTCCGCCAAAGGACTGCGTGGAAGCTCCCATGCGACTGTAGCAAACCGCAGAGGAGGCGTTGGCCATATCCCGGGCCAGCTCCTGAATTTTCTCCGCGCTGATGCCCACGACGTCGGCGACACTGGCTGGGGTAAAGTCTTTCGCCGCTTGAGCCAGCTCATCATAACCCTGGGTCATTTGCTCGAGGTGGCCAAGGTCAGCAAGATCTTCGTCGATGATGGTGTGAATCATCGCCAGTAATAGCAGCGCATCTTTTTCCGGGCGAATAAAGATATGCTCAGAGGCCAGTTTGGCGGTTTCGGTGCGGCGAGGGTCGATAACGATAACCTTGCCGCCACGCTTTTTAATGTCCTTGATGCGATCGGGTACGCCGGCGGCGGTCATCATGCTGCCATTGGAGACTACCGGGTTGCCTCCAATAATAAGCATATAGTCTGTGCGGTTGATGTCCGGAACCGGAATAACCATGCCTGAACCAAACATATAGTTGGATGCCACATGGTGCGGCAGCTGGTCGGCGGATGCCGAACTGTAGAGATTGTTAGTCTTGAGTGCGCGATGGAATTGCTTCAGAAACAGTGCGTTGCCCAGGTTGTGTGCATTGGGATTGCCCATGTAGACACCCACCGCGTTGTTGCCATGAGCGGCTTGAATGGCGTGTATCTTCTCCTTAATGGTATCCAGGGCTTCATCCCAGCTGATTTCCTGCCAGCCGGACTCGGTTCTTTTCATTGGCGTGCGAATACGGTCCTGGTCTTTGTAGTAATCCTGCAGGGCAACGGCTTTGGGACAGATGTGTCCCCGGCTGAAGGGGTCTTGTTTATCCGGCTTAATGGATAGTATTTCTTCGCCCTGGTGTTTGATTTCCAGCCCGCACATGGCTTCGCAAATATTGCACGTGCGATAGTGGGTTTGAATGTCGCTCATAGTTCTGCCTGTAGCCCCGTTATCTCTTGCTTTTAGTTGTATTGTTAAACGCAAAATTCTCGCAGTTGACAGGCAAATACGTAATTGTAGTAAACGACATAAAATTGGTTATTTTGGCCATTATGGCGGCGCGATTTTATTGGTAGTGTTCGGCCTGTGCATATAACTGATACAGCTTGTGTGAATTTATGAACACTATTACGACTCAAAAGTCAGACTCGGTGAGTATTACTATACTGGTGTTTGACTACGCCTTGGCCGCCGCCGTTATGGGAATTAACGATCTTCTGTTTTTCGCCGGTGGCGTTTACGCCAAGCGCAAGGGGCAGAAGCAGGACAATGAGGTATTGGAGAATCGGTTTCAGGTACGTATTGCCAGCGATAATGGTGAGCCCGTCAAGGTAATGAACCAGTTATCCATTACGCCTCACTGCTCCATCGATGATATCGCGCACAGTGATGTCTATCTGGTGCCCACTATAGCTGGTGATGTGGAGTTGGCATTAGAAAACAATGGGTACATTGTTGACGTCCTCCAGAAAGCCGCGGCCAATGGCAGTCTGATCGGTAGCAACAGCAATGGTTCGTTCTTTCTGGCGGAAGCTGGGCTGCTTGCGGGAAAGAAGGCTACGACCTTTTGGAATAATGTGGATCTGTTTCGCAGTCGCTATCCCGAGGTAGATCTGCAGCCGGACCAGCTGTTGGTGCACGATGGCAATGTGCTGTGTGACGCCGGCGGTACATCCTGGTTCGATTTGGGGTTGTACCTGGTGGAGCTATTTTGTGATCATCAGACCGCGATGGACGCGGCCAAGCACTTTATGGTGGACCTGGAGCGTTCGACTCAGCTGTCTTTTTCGCCATTGTCCAGCAAGAAGCACCACGGTGACCCGGTGATTCTCGAAGTGCAGCGATGGATGGAAAACCATTACGCTGAGCGCATTACCATGGAAAGCGTTGGTGATCAGTTTGGTCTGTCGAACCGATCTTTGGTTCGGCGTTTCAAGTTGGCAACCGGGGTGACACCGCTAAATTATCTGCAAGAAGTACGACTCGATGTGGCCAGCAAACTACTGGTGCAATCCAATCGCAGTGTCGATGACATAACACATGCGATAGGCTATGAAGATATTAGCTCTTTTATTCGACTCTTCAAACGCAGAACCAATTACTCGCCTAGCAATTATCGGGCGCGTTTTAGAGCTGTTCACGTTGCACGATAGTATTCAAATCAAAGGGAAAGACCATTATGGCAAAGACTGTTTTTATCACTGGTGCGTCGTCCGGGTTGGGCATGGGAATGGCTAGGGAGTTCGCTCAGCGGGGCTACAATCTGGCATTGGCAGCTCGCCGTTCGATGGAGGAGTTTGCTCGTGAACTGACCGACTCCTATAGTGTAAATGTTAAGGCCTATCCGCTAGATGTAACTGATTCAGAAGCCGTCAAAGATTGCCTGAAACAGGTCAGTGAAGAGTTCTATTCCCTGGATATTGTGATTGCCAATGCTGGCATTGGAGTCACTACCCGAATCGGTGAGGGTGACTTCGAGGAGGTTAAGGCTACCGTCGATACCAATATTGTAGGATTAATGGCGACGGTGGAATACGCGCTGCCCATTCTGCGCAAGCAAGGTTTTGGTCAGATTGTGGGGTTGAGTTCCGTGGCGGGGGAGCGTGGAATGCCGTCCATTGGTGTCTACTGTGGTTCCAAGAGTTTTGTTACCACTTATTTGAAGGCTCTACAGCTAGAGAGTGCTCGCGAACCCATTGATGTGACGATATTGGCGCCAGGATATATCGATACCCCCATAAATCAGGGTGCGAAGAGCCGGCCTTTTGTGATTTCATTGGAGAAAGGTTCCCGGGAACTGGTGGATAAGATAGAACGAAAAGTTTCGTTTTCTTTCGTGCCGGGTTGGCCTTGGGCCGTGGTTGCCAGACTGATGCGTTGTCTGCCCGCTCGTTTTCTGGCTAAGTGATTCCACTTGGCCCCTAAGTGGGTGTAGAGACTGCGCTCTAAATAAAGACGCAGGAGAGATTATTGTGTTGCCAAAGTCCAGAGCGCTTGGCTATGCCGAAGCGCAGAAGCTATTGTCCGAAGTTCGGGATTGGGTTGTAGTTTCCGATGCGGGCATCCTTCAGTTGCGAAAAGTTTACAAGTTTTCGTCGTACGAAAGGTGTCTAAAGTTCGTTAACGCCTTGGCGAAGATTGCGGAGCAACACAATCATCATCCGCAAATTATTTTGGAATGGGGCAGAGTCACGGTAAGTTGGTGGACTCACTCCGTGGACGGTCTGCTACCCAATGACTTCTTTATGGCAAGCCGTACTGACAATATTCATTCTTAGTTCTGCCCACAGTATAAAATTGCGGTACGCGTGACGACAACGATGAGTAGTTAGATGCTCTACGATCACTTTTTTTGTTGCAGTATTACCCTGTCAGAGGGGAAATAAGAAAATCCTGTAAATATTACTGACAATATAATTCACGGTTATTAACATTTTTTTTCGCATGGCGAACCATTCTTAGATACCCCCCGTTTGAGTCTGGATGAGATATAAGCGTCATCTATCATTAAGTGTAGTAATTCAGACTTGATCTGACAGTTACCGATTTTTTATGAAGGTGTCTGTCAGGTCAGGTTCAGTTTACAAACTTTTCCTTCCAGATCTTTTTGCCATCGAGCAAGG
>JALUYN010000418.1 GCA_027012915.1 Cellvibrionaceae bacterium | reverse complement strand
AACTCCGCTCTTAGAGCATCAGTTTCTTCCTGAGCCTTTGCCCTGATCGATTCCTCCATAGCTGCCACGGCGTCTGCGATCGCTTTCGGGAACGATTCCAATGGGTTCTTGTTTGACTCGTCACGGCGTTGCTTGTCCATCATGGCGATGTAGGTCTTTCGGTACGTGCTCGCTGAGCTCGCGCTGCCGTGGCCATCATTGAGCACGATGATGTCCGTGGTTGATGGGATCTCTCCATTATTTTCAGCGGCATAGTCCTTAATGATTTCGTGGACTCGGGTTTGGGTCAGCCTGGTGGCAGTCATTGTGAAAGCGCCTTCTTTGGAAATTCCGAAAATGTGACATGTAAAGTGTAGTGTAAAAACACCGAATAATCATCATTTTATAACACAGGATAAATACACTTATCCTATGCTATAATTAGATTTAAGAAGAGGGCATATGTTGCCACCCCAGGCACACAGCGGGATTGAGAGGAAAATGGCGAGAACAACAGCACTGACACCGCGTGAGATTACCGATCAGGAACTGGCGCAGCGGGAGAACAAGGCCAACACCGTACACGCCGTGGCCATGGCCACGGCAAACTTCACCAAACTCACCGGTAAAGCCTTGCCCGCCACTGCGGAGGATCTGCGCGACTACCTGCTCAGTGCCGTCAATGCCGGATACGCACTGGCCACCATCACCACGCGGATGGCCTTGTTGACCACCTGGCACGACGAATACCTGAGCAACCATGGACTGGACCGGGAAAACAACCCAGGACGCCACCCCTCGGTGGTCAAACGCCTGCGGGCGGTGCGGCGTACCATTGCCGCCCCTCAGGACCAGGCAGAGCCCCTGTACTTTGAGCAACTGGAAGCCTGTATCGCCGCCCTGGATCAACGCATCACCGATGCGCCGGCCTTATATAAAGACGAGCGTCAGCAACGTGCCGCCCAGCTGACAGCCATCCGGGACAAGGCCATGTTTCTGATCGGCTTCTGGTTCGGGCTGCGCTCCGACAGCTTGGTCTCCCTCACTACTAAAAACGTGAAGGTCAAAGCGGCCAAAACCGGCAATCAGCTCCGTATTTACCTCCCTGAGACCAAAGCTACCGATGAATTTGAGCGTACACTCGATGCGCTGGATTACCTCTGCCCCATCCCCGCCCTGCTCGATTGGCTCAATGCGTCTCAGCCACAGCCGGACGACCCGCTGTTTGTGGGCGTGACCCGGTGGGGCAAAATCAATACCTCCCCCATCCATGTGGATTCCGTGATTCCGATGATGCGCAAGGTCTTGGATCTGGCCGGTCTGGATAGTCGCCCCTTCACGACCCACAGCCTGCGCCGGGGCGCGAGCATCTGGGCCGATTCTATGGGCGCCTCTACACGGGATCGGATGGACTGGTTTGGCTGGAAAGATCCGACCTCAGCTCTGAAATATGTCGATGCCAAGCCCTCGCTACCAACCTTGCTACAAACTAAAGAGCGGCCAGTACAACAGGCATTATCTGTCTTAAGAGCACACCTGCTATCCAATCAAAGCCACGGAACATTGAGCGAAGCGTTTACAGCCAAGGCCATGGAGATGCTGGCTCAGGTAGAGCAGGCTTCAGCAAAACCAGCGCTGCCGAATCGCAAACCCTGAAGGTGTATGTTTTTTGATCACTCCAGTGGCCTCAGTAGCTACAATTTACGTATCACCCGATTGAGCTGTTTTTATTCATTAATAACTTATAAAATTTAAGCGATAAAGACGGAAATACTATGAGCACTGCACAGATCAATACAGACATGCTGCGATGGGCCAGGGAGCGCTCCGGTATTCCTATGTCTATATTTGCTCAAAAATGCGGCGTCAGCGAGGATCGCCTCATCGAGTGGGAAAATAACGCCCGTAAAATGACCTTTAATC
>JALUYN010000417.1 GCA_027012915.1 Cellvibrionaceae bacterium | reverse complement strand
CTCGCGCCGAATGCTCACGGAGCTGGAGGCGGCGTTTCCGGGATCAAGCCAAGTTGCGCTCCTCGGCCTGGAGACCGTCGACGATCACTCGCTCTGGGACTACGCCAAAGCCCATGGTTTTACGCTCGTCACCCAAGATGCGGATTTCCATGAACTCGCTACCCTCTACGGCGCCCCGCCCAAGGTGATTTGGCTCAAGTGTGGCAACCGCCCGCGAGGGTATATCGCCCGTCTTTTGCTTATGTACCGCGAGCAGTTGATCGCCTTCTGCGAAGACCCCGACATCGATGTGGTAGAAATTTCTGAATAAGTCCTGTTGGTAAAACACGTGCGCGACTAAAAAGAACATCAGAAAGAACTGTACGCGATGTTACAAAGCGAGACCTGGCCCCGTTGATCACCTGTTTGGCTTGTTAGGCCATGCATCGTGTTGCTTTAGAAAATCGATCACCTTTTCTCGCCATTCATTTTGATTTTCCCCATTGTCTTCTTTATTAAAAAATTGTACGTAATCTGCAAGCGTTTCCCCATCTTTGTTCTTTAACCGATAATCAGCCCCGGCTTGAAGCAACTCATAGATAACATCATACTGTCCCGCATTTAATACAGCCTGCATCATGGCTGTTGTCCCATCGTATGGCTTTTGATAATTCAGGTTTGCTCCCGCCTTTATTAAAATTGGAATATTTTTCTTACCATCTACTGATACGGCTTCAAAGATAGGAGTTACACCGGTATGGGGTTCAACAAGATTAGGATTTCCTCCGTGTTGCAAGGCGAGATCAAGGAACCATTCATCCGAGTAGCCGGCTAAAGCGTTCATTAACGTATAACCATTTGACCAAATATTATTTGGGTTGGCACCATGATCGAGTAATGTTTCGTATCCCAGTTTATTTCTCGCCTGCCAGGCTGAAAACAAAGGTCCAATTCCGTATTTTCCTTTGCCATTAACACTTACACCTTCGGCAATCATGGAATTCATTTTGTCTACATCGCCATGCTGCGCAGCTTTCGCGAGAGCCCTAAGCTGTGGATTAGAGAACAGATCAGTAGGCGTCATTAAAAGAATCGGCTTATCCGACTCCGGCCCATTCTTAGCGCATGCACTTGTCATTGCTGCTCCCGCCATGAGGATACTCATAAACGATACCCAAATTACCAGCTTTCTGTTCACCTTGCACATCCTCCTCGATGGCTAGCTAACATTGAGTCCCTAGCCCACTACACACACTGGATATGCTGTGCCCTGAGCTGAACAAACCATTCCAGACACTCACGGATCGACCGGGTACCGTGAGGTCCGGATCCAGATGTTGCAGTAGCGTCAAAGGGTCCAGGGTCGTGTGGTAGGCGGTAATCAAGTTATTTGCGTTCGCCATTGCAGCCGCCAAGTGATATCTGTCAATTGTCCCGCTACTGAGCCCTTCCGCGTTGAAGGTGATGGCGTGAAGCCCTGTTTTTAGTGCAGCCACCGCCGCTAGTCCACCCCCAAGAGAATGTCCTGTAAACATCAATGAATCTCCGCTCCCAAGCTTGAATTCCACAGCTTTAGCAAGCGCAATTGCTTCGGTAAATTGTTTTGATCTCATGCCTAAAATTTGCTCGACGCTCGCTGTCCCATCAGGCCCGAACAAACTATCGGTGCCCGCAAAAGCCAAAATATACGCGTTGGTTTTACTATTCTGAAATAGCGCTGCCTTGAAACCTGTTTCAGACTTATTGAACATACTCGGATCAACCCCGGCTGTCGTGCGATTCCAGTTCCCCAAGCCTTTACAACTCGGACTATAAGAGCAGGCGCTTAGTCCGGCCGCCACAGCGGCTTTTTGCCGTTGTGGTGAAATCTTCGTATGATCCGAAGTCGCCTTCGGGTCAAGCCCCTTCACCATCTTCGACAGATTGCCGTAGT
>JALUYN010000416.1 GCA_027012915.1 Cellvibrionaceae bacterium | reverse complement strand
TGGCTTCCACCCAGGCCATCGTGCCATCGCATTTGTAGGCTCGAAAGTCGGTTTCAAAGGGGGTCATGCGCTGGCGAGACTCATTAACCTTTTCAAAAAAGGATGGCTTGTCTTCATCCTCGATCAGGTCGAGCAGAGGCTGGGCATCGACACCAAGCAGATCAGCCGCAAACCCGAAAAGATTTTCAACTTTCTCGCTGATGAAAGGAAAAGTTACATGTCCGTCGGGATACATCCTGAACTGGAAGATAACGCCCGGGAACTGGTCGGAATAACGATAAAGGCTATTCTCGAACCTGACGTTCCGGCCTGCCAGTATCTGTCTGTGAACAGATGCCCCCAAAACCTCACCAACCTGAAGCACGAACTCTTCTGTTTCTGAATCCAACACTCGAGACTGGTCAAGATAATCGAAACCCAGGATGCCCCGGACCTGACCTTCCAGCCTCAAACCAACCAGCACGAGACTGCGGATACTCTCCCGCTGGAACTCCAATTTCTCCTCTTCCGCATCAGGGGGCAGTTCTTGGACTTCGGGGATGACAAGCATCGATAGGGTTTGCAACTGATCCATTAGCCAGGGAAAACGGGCCATCGGTACGTTCTGAACTGCATCTCTCTGGGGTATAACGCCACTTCTGCAGGCTTCATGCGTGATGGAAATGGTCTGGGTAGCTTCGTCGAACATGATCAAATAGGAGCGATCAGCATCAAGCCGATCTCCAAGCTCAGCGATGAAGCTATGGATGCTGCCATCAAGCTCGTCGACAGTGGATCTCGACAGGCCAAGAGATAGCCTGTAAACGAACTCACGTTGATCTTGGGTCACTGCCTTCACCATCGCCATGGACTCCTTCCCAGCAATTCTTCCTGTTTGTTTTCTACCTGCTCGGAGTGTCTCTCTCAATTACGACAGGCGCCACATTAAAGTTCACGCCCATCTGAAAGAGACCTCCACTTAACCTGCTCCTGTGTAAAGGTCTTTATACCGCCGGATTAACTCATCGACCCGGCCAGTATTCACAAGCTCGTATAGGCTCTCCGCAATACGCTCCCTTAGCTCAAAGGAGTTACAAGGAGAGGCTTTGGAAAAAGTAAAGAACAGGCCCTCACGACTCACCGGGGGCGACAGGGAAACGAATTGATCAGCAATGCCCAGATATTCGAGTTTTACCCCGCCCTGCAACACTTCATAGAGGACATAATCCACCCGGTCAACCAGCGCCATCTGGAAGGATTGCTCAATCGACCTGACTCCCTCAATGAGGAGATTTTCTTCTGCATACCGGTCGAAATTCTGGCCAAAACCGTTGTTGATCAGTGTGCTGCCCCGCTTACCCATCAGGTCTGGCCAGTGGCGATAGACAAACTCCCGGCCTTTGGGGACCCAGACAGCGGTCGGCAGGTGCGTTATTGGCGGCAGCAAATAGTCCATATAGCCAATGCGTTCCGAGGTAATGAACGCGCCCGCCACCATGTCGATATCGCCCTGGCGTGCCATGCGCTGGACCCGGGCCCAAGAGCCTATGTCCCTCACTTCCACATTCACGCCCAATGGCTCCGTAATTTCCTTGAGCAAAGCAGGCACCGCGCCAATCTGATAGCCCGGGCGCTGCTGGTCGCGCCAGAGCAGGGGTGGATACTCCGGATTCCCGCTCACGATGAGCGTATTGCAGGAAGGGTCTGGCAATGCGTGAACCGGGGCCAGAAACAAGGCGGCCACTGCGAATACAAGTGACCTACCGACAACAGAAGAAAATGACTTATTCAACTCTCACAAGACCCTCTTTGTGCCAACCCAGACGGCCAGTTTCGACAACCTGGCGACGAATTCCCGGCACCGGCCGGATCATGAAAAGATCGCCGTTTCGGCCCACCATGGCACGGGGTACACCAGTTGCTTTGGCTATGTCAGCATGCGT
>JALUYN010000415.1 GCA_027012915.1 Cellvibrionaceae bacterium | reverse complement strand
GTGAAGAGTCTACCGACATCGAGTTGTTGTCACTCTCTGACAACAGCGCCACTGTGGTACTCAATGGCGTCCGCGAGACTCTGGCCTATGCCCTGGATCACAAGCAATTGTTTATCGACGATGGCTATGGTCACTTCGTTCTGGAAGATATTACTCACAAGCCTGCGGATGCGGCCGGTGGTGCTGGCAGTGGTCAGATCAAAGCCTCTATGGACGGTGCCATTGTTGAAGTTATGGTCAGCGAGGGCGACACCGTGGAAGCCGGTCAAACCCTGATCGTACTGGAAGCCATGAAAATGGAGCATCCGCTCAAAGCAGGCGTTGCCGGTGTGGTACAGAGCATTAGCTGTGCCGCTGGCCAGCAAGTGAAAAGCAAGCAGCTGCTAGCCGTAGTCGAGCCCGCAGAATAAGTACCCTAGGTCGGCTAGAGCAAAGCGATAGCCGACACTGTTGTTAGCTATTGCCCTTCAGATACTTATGTGGCGCGTCGCGCCAGAAAACCTAAGGGCGATTTGCGATTGCATGGAGAGAAATAATGAGCGATAAAAAAGTACGCATCGGCTGCGCATCGGCTTTCTATGGCGACAGCCAACTGGCTGCGCGCCAATTGGTGGAAAAGGGAGACATCGATTACCTGGTATTTGACTACCTGGCGGAAGTCACCATGGCAATTCTGGGGAAGGCCAAAGCCAAGGATGAGCGCCTCGGTTACGCCATCGATTTTGTAACCGTCGCCATGAATGACGTGTTGGCTGATTGCGCCAAGAAAGGCATCAAGGTGATTGCCAATGCCGGCGGTGTCAATGTACCCGGTTGTATTTCCGGTTTGGAAAAGCTCTGTGAAGCTAAGGGCCTAAATCTGAAAATCGCTGGTGTCTATGGCGACAATCTCGCCGATCGCGTTGAAGAGTTTCAGGGCAATATGCCAGAGAATCAAACGGGTGAAGCGCTGCCGAAGAAACTCGCCAGCATCAATGCCTATCTGGGGGCGAAACCCATAGCCGATGCTCTGGCCGCTGGTGCCGACGTAGTGGTTACCGGTCGCGTGGTGGACAGCGCGGTTGTCATTGCACCGATTATGCATGAGTTCCAGTGGAACAATGACGAGTATGACAAGCTGTCTCAAGCAGCCATTTGTGGACATGTTCTCGAGTGCGGCGCTCAGTGTACCGGCGGTAACTTCACCGACTGGCACCTTGTGCCAGACTTTTCCAATATGAGTTACCCGGTGGCAGAGGTTTCTGCAGATGGCAGCTTTGTGGTTGAGATACCGCCTGAAACAGGTGGTCTGGTAAATACCGGCACCGTTGCCGAACAAATCGTTTACGAAATTGGCGACCCCGCCAACTACCTGTTGCCGGATGTGGCTTGTGATTGGACATCCGTAAAACTCGAGGAAGTGGGCAAGGATCGATTGCGCGTGTCCGGCGCCAAGGGGCGCGCACCTGGAGAGCAATATAAAGTCTGTGCCACCTATGTGGATGGCTTTAAGTTGGCCAGCAGCGTGTTTATGGGCGGCTTGCGCGGTGTGGAGAAAGCACGCACCAGTATGAATGCCTGGGTAAAACGCACCCGTCGCGTGTTTGAAGACAAGGGGTGGGGTGACTACCGCGATGTGTCTATTGAAATCATTGGCGCGGAAGAAACCTATGGCCCACATGCCCGCACCGGGGATACCCGTGAGGTGATGGCCAAATTTGGTCTGCATCACGACAATCCGGATGCTCTGAAGTTTGCGTCTCACGAAATGGCCTACCTGGCCACGTCAGCGAGCCCGGGTATGAGTGGCTTTGGTGCTGGTCGTACGCGTCCAACTCCGTTGATGCGTGTGCATTCAACTCTGGTTAACAAAGCGGAAGTGCCGGTTAAAGTACAGCTGGGCAGCGAAGTGATCGTAGACAAAACCTACGATACTGATGTGGCATCGGATGCAGTACCAGGCGAGCACTTTAATGTGACGGCAACGGACTCAGAAGAAGAGCGCGTTGACGTTATTCTGGAACAATTGGCCTATGCTCGCAGTGGCGATAAAGGTGATAACGCCAACATTGGTATTATTGCTCGCAAGCCCGAGTACCTGCCGTACCTTTACGAGCAGCTGACTGCCGAAGCCGTAGCCGAGTACTTTGCACACCAGGTTAAGGGCGATGTTACTCGCTATGAGTTGCCAGGCTTTAATGCCTTTAACTTCTTTATGACCGAAGCTCTGGGCGGCGGCGGTACAGCTTCGCTGTTGGTGGACAATCAGGGTAAAGCTATGGGGCAAATGTTGCTGTCCAAAACCATCAGTGTGCCTAAATCACTTCTGTAGCCTTGAGCAGGAAGTAGGGGCGGGAGTAGATAACCTACTCCGCCCCCCGATTATGCAGTTTATGCGAATCAGGCGAAAAACTGTTCCAGTTGTTGCCGATTATTATCAAACCAGGATTCGCCCAACGCTTTGAGATCTCTCAAATTCTGGCGGCTGGTGTTGTCCATATCATCACTGACCTCTTCGAGGTCCGAGGTGACGCGCAGATAGTTATCCTCGAGAATCACGCTCATTTGATATTCCACCACTGATTCATCCATGACGATGCCCATCAGATCATGGCGCATCCACTCCAGAGCTCCGAATTTCTGTGAGTCTTTCCCACTAATAACCCGCGTACGGTGCCCGGTGCCCACTGAAAGCATGCGAATCTCGTCACCGGGAAACAATTTCATGGCTTCGGCGTAGGCGCACAGCGCGGGGTTGTTGGCAATGACTCCTCCGTCAATTAGCCAGCTGTTGCCAACTTTTACCGTGGGAAAATAGGTGGGGGCGGCGCTGGAGGCGTCGGCGGCTTCGGCGAGAGTTATGGTGCCCGGTTTGAAACTGCCAGCCTTAAAGGATTTAAGAACGCGGGAGCGACGTTTCTCCACATCGTAGGTCACCATCAGTACGGGTTTCTTGGCATTCGACAACTTGGTGACGCCGAGGTTTTTATTCAACAGGCGTCTCTTACCTTTGCCGTCGTACTTGGGTTCGGTT
This sequence comes from Cellvibrionaceae bacterium, assembly GCA_027012915.1. The sequence continues at coordinate 8,158 of JALUYN010000415.1, read as the reverse complement.
TGCACCACGCCAAGCATCTTGTCCCATACGCTCTTATCGAAAATCGTATTGGCATTCTGATAATTATAGAGTTCGCCTACTTCTCGGGCGCTCCATCCCTTGCCGGCGATACCGGCGACGATGATGGCTCCGGTGGAGGTGCCGGCAAACAAGTCGAATGTGTCCACCAGATCAATGCCCAATTCCGTTTCAAGCTTTTCCAAAAAAGCGGCACTGGCTGCACCGCGAATACCACCACCATCACAACTTAGAATATAACGGGTTTCCATGTCTATTCTCCTTTTCCATGGCTATTGACGAGTAGTGCCGTTGACGATCCTGTCGGCAGGATTAACTGTAAGCCATAGTCAGCGATTTATCCTTTTGAGGATGTTTTTGACGCCGTGAGTTTGTGTTCTCTCTTGCAAACGGTGAAGAGATTGCCACGCCGCTATGCGGCTTATTGCCATGGATAGTATGTATGCAGGTTTTGCAGGAGCAAAAACCTGTAGCAATGACGGAATTTATTTGTCCCCGGACAACAGTGCGCCTGCGAGGGAATGACGAGAGCGAGTGAGGGCTCAATTTCGGTTATTCCAACGCTGGTTTTTGAAGACAAATGCACTCATATAAGGGGAGCCTGATGGCAGGGAAATGATGATTTTTTAATTATCCGAATACCGAAATAGTGTTAACACCGAGTGAATTCAAGTAGTCTAAAGCTGTCCGAATATAACCAAAAAAATGAATCATAAATTGATAATAACGCAACAAATAAAGAGTGGAGATTCGTAATGCACACACCTTCTGTGAATTACAATGTAGCTGGTAGTATTCTCAAACGAGCGCAACTGGATCCAGGCAATCGCGCTTATATCTTTGAAGGCATTGAACGCAGCTTTTCTGAAATGGACGCGCGCGTGCGGCGCATCGCCCAATCATTGAGAGACAATGGCGTTTGTGTCGGCGATAGGGTCGGTTTTGTAGGGTTAAATCACCCCAACTTTCTGGAAACCATGATGGCGGCACAAAGTCTCGGTGCCATTTTTGTACCCCTCAATTTCCGTCTCACGGGTGAAGAACTGACGTTTATCATCAACGATGCCGGTGTTCACACGCTGGTTGCCGACGATCAGTTGCTGCCAGTGATTGCTTCAGTGCGTGAGCGCTTATGTTGCGTACGTTATATCGCATCAGAAACGCCCCAAACCGATTGGGAAGGGCTGGAAGCAATCATTGCTGAAACAGCCCCGCTTGTGGATCTGGTAGAAACGTCGCAGCAGGACGTTGCCATCATCATGTACACCTCGGGTACCACGGGTCGTCCCAAAGGTGCGATGCTGACTCACGGCAATATCATGTGGAATAACATGCAGGCAGCGTTTGCCCTGCCCGCAGCGTCTGACGACATCTCTCTGGTGTGTGCGCCCCTGTTTCATATCGGCGGCCTCAATATAACCACTATTGGCCCTATGCAGGCGGGAGCCTGTTTGCTGATTATGCGCAGCTTTGATCCCGAAAAAGCCCTGGCCGATATTGCCGAGCATGGTGTAACCACTATGTTCGCGGCGCCTGCGATGTTGCTGTTTATGTCCCAGCGGCCTGAATTTGATGCCAGTGATTTGTCCAGCTTGCGCATGATCCTCGTAGGCGGAGCGCCAGTTCCAAAGTCGCTTCTGGAAGTCTACAACGGGCGTGATGTCGCTTTGAATCAAGGCTACGGTCTTACTGAAACCTCGCCTCTGGTGTCGTTTCTTATGGCGCAGTACACCGACGAGAAGCTGGGCTCGGCGGGTAAGCCAGGCTTGTTTGGCGAAATTCGCGTTGTGGATGCCCACGGTAACTCTGTTCCCGCCGGTGAAGTGGGGGAGATTATCTACAAAGGCCCCAACGTTATGAAGGGCTACTGGAATCGTCCGGAGGCAACCGCAGAAGCCATCGATGAAAAAGGCTGGTTTCACACTGGTGATGCCGGCTATCTGGATGCGGATGGCTTTTTGTTCATCAGTGATCGCGTTAAAGATATGGTGATCAGTGGTGGTGAAAATGTGTATCCCGCCGAAGTTGAAAGCATCCTCTTCGAGCACGAAGCCATCGCCGAAGTCGCCATTATTGGGCTGCCCGATGAAAAGTGGGGTGAAGCCGTCACGGCGGTCGTCGCTCTGAACAGCGGCGCAAGCCTGACTCTGGAGCAATTGCGAGAGTTTGCCGATGGCAAGCTGGCTCGCTATAAGTTGCCGATTCGTTTACATCAGGTTGAAGCCCTGCCGCGAAATCCAGCCGGCAAGGTACTCAAGTTTAAACTGCGCGAAGAATTGGCCTGATTTGTTGAGGAACCTCTGGTCAAGTCTATAGCTGCTCTGCGTGACCTGAAGCGTGCATATGCAAGGCGCACTTCGCAGCTAATGGCCGTAGTCCTTTGCAAGAAGTGCAACACCGCAGATGTGCGCTTCAGGCCGCGCCCTTCGGGGCTTTCTGTCTGCGCCGCACTCTGTGTTACAACTTTTCGACATGCCCCGGCATGCCTTCAAAGTTGTGCCTTGATTGCAGCACAGCCAGAAAGCCAGAGCTGCCATAGATTTGACCAGAGGTTCCTCAAGGGGTGGTCATTTGGACTGCCCCAAGTTACCTTTAGGGCCACTAATTTTCGTGGAAGTGGCCTGTCTCAATGCAAACACCCTCTGTCAATGTGATCGAATTTCAACCGGTTCAGGGAGAGCCGGGTAGAGACGTATCCAGCTTGGGGCTTGTATTTGACACTATCATCGATGGCAAATCTTACCTGGAATCATTGACGGCCTTTGAAAAGACCCAGCCTGATTCCTGGGCCAAGCCATGCATTGCAGGGTTGGGCACGGCCGAAGTTATGCACACGCTGGATCAACATGGTGCCCGAATTCATCCGTTTGTCTGTGACCTTTGGGATAACTGGGACGACTGGGACTACAACTGCCTGATTGAGATCTATAACCAGCAAGTGGTTTGCTGGCGATCCTGGAAATACTATGACATGACCACCAGTCGCGAAAGTACTTCTGATTACACGAAGCTTCCCGTTCTTACATTCGAATACAAACAGTATATGGATGCAGTAGCGCAAGCCCGAGATCTCATTCGTAAAGATGGCTCTACACTGCATATGAAAAATCGATTTTGGTGGCAGTATGATTAACGAAAACAGTACGCAGCAAGAGTGTTTTGATGCACTGCGCACCGAGCAGTGCCGTCTTCGTGATTTAAGCGAAGATCAAAAGTCCGAATCCTGCTGTCGGTTGGCTCTCTGTTTTGATGATCAGGCCTGGGAGGCTATTCCAGAGCGCTTTAAATCGCACTCTGTAATCGCCGAGTGGATCGCCAATGGTCTCTATAAAGAAACCATGCTGCGAGCTTTGCCTGAGGATTTTCGAAGCCTGGACTTTTTTGATGCGTTACTAGAGCGCAATCCCTTCCTTGTTAGTCTCAACCCAGAGTTGTTCGTCATGGGATTGGAGTTCTTTGGTGATGAGTACATTGACAAAGTGCTGGCTGCGGATAAATCCTTCCTGGCGCATTTGCCAGAAGAACTGCGCACAGAGGCCAGATGCCAGGCTGCGGTCGATCAGGCACCATATCTATTGGAGCATGTTCCGGAATCTCTGATTACGGAAGCCATGTGTCTGAAAGCTGTTACCCGAGATGCTTGTCTGCGTTTCGTCCCCGCGCATCTGTTAACGGACCCGGTATTGGATGCCGCCATACACTGCGTACTTTCTGCAAAAGAACCCCTTACCTGGGTTCCTATTCGGGACGAGGACGTTGCACGCATTCCTAAAGAGCGTTTTACCCCAGAGCTCTGTGAGCGCATTCTCAAGTCAGATTTATACGCCATTAAGTACCTGCCAACACAGATGTTGACGCGAACCATGTGTATCGATGCTCTGGAAGGTAAAGAGATGATGGGGTTTATGCTAAACGAGTACTTCGCTTATGTTCCCGAGCATTTCAGGGGCGAGGTGAAAAGCAAAGCCAATTTTATCTACCATGTTCAACCCGGTGAATTCGGCGATTTTGAACCCCCCAACCTGGGTGGATTCGACGACCTGTAATTCGAAGCGTTTTATCATTCAAGAGGGAGTTTTTATGATTACGTTATACACATTTCCTGCCGCATTCGGTCTGCGCAATGTCAGCCCTTTTTGCCTCAAGGTCGAAATGGCTCTGCACTGGCTGGGACTGGATTATCAGATTGAAGAGATGTCAGACCCGCGCAAAGCGCCAAAGGGAAAGCTGCCGTTTATCGATGTTAATGGCGAAAAAATAGCAGACTCAGAAATTATTCTGGAGTACCTCGATCGCAGTAATGATGGCAAGCTCTTCGGTAATCTCAGTGACGATCAAATAGCCCGGGGAACGGCCTATACCCGACTTGCGGAAGATCACTTATACTGGATTATGGTGGCCAGTCGCTGGCTGGATGACGAGTGGTGGCCCAATGTTGTCGAGGGCTTCTTTGGCAGCATGCCCTTCCCATTGAAGCAATTGGTAAAAACCGTTGCGCGTTCTCAGGTAAGAAAAACCTACGATTTGCAGGGGTTGGGCAAACATTCCCTGCAGGAACAGAAAGACTTTGCCAGTCGGGATCTGGATGCGCTCAACAGAGCCGTGAAGAGCTCCCGCTTTCTGCTAGGGGAAGAACTCACCGTTTTTGATTTTGCCGTAGCCGCGCTGATATCCGGTGCTGTCGACAATAAACCCGATACCTGGCTAACGCCGATGATCAGAGAGTTCCCGGAATTGTGTGACTATGCTGAAAGAGTGCAGCAGGAAGTTGGCGTTTTCGCTCGTTGATTAAAACTGCAGGGCGGCTATTAGCCGCCTTGCAGTTTGCTCTATTCAGGTAATAGAGCTCAATGGCGCTTAACCTTAATTAGCCTTAAGGAAGAGCCAAAGCCCTTGGTATTACCCAAACCCGCATGATACCGGTCGTTTCTAACGGCGACTTTACGCTGATCAGAACATGCTTCATAACGCCATCATTGCGATTCACCTGACGTGTAACCGCCTGCGAAGCATCACCCGTTTGGGCGTTTTCGATAGCTGTCAGTATGGCTCAAAATAACCCTGAACGGACATTTGCGTAGCGTCACCCGAATGGGTGATTTCACACACCTGTAACTACTTCAAACTAAAGAAAGTAATGCAAGGCAGATACATCAGGACTGAAATCTACTGTAGCCCCTTCAACTGTTTTAACTAATATCGTCAACCAGAGAATTTCCAGTATGACACCACAATATAATCCAGGACCGTAAATGGATAGATTAGCAGCACTTCTACTTTGCGCTATTTGTCTATATGGAGCCTTCGAAGGATTTTTTGCTGGCAAAGTTTTGGCAATTGCTACGGCGGGAACCGCGTCGAGATACATCGCTCTAGCAGATGATGCTTTTGCGTTTTATTTCACAATCATTTCGTATTTATTTTGTGGGATTTTGTGTGCTTGGGCATTTTTCAGGAAATGAGGAAAGAGCGGGATGGTTACCACCTTCATCAAACATCGCTTTTTACGAATAGCTTTTTTAGTGGCAATGCTTGGAAGTCTGGGCTAGTGAAGGCTCTTAACAAAGCCAAGCATCTGACGGCTTTTCCGTTGCTTGACTTATGCGCTGATCGCTACGTGAATCGCCACCAGTTTGCTAGATACCTTTCAGCCATAGAAAATGGCACAAAGAGAGGTGTTTATGAGCAACAAACGATATCCAGACGAATTTAAAATTGAAGCGGTCAAGCAGGTGACCGAACGTGGCTACAGCGTTGCGGAAGTCGCTGACAGATTGGGAACCACTACTCACAGTATTTATGCCTGGATCAAGAAGTTCGGCCCTGATGCCAATAAGCACCAAGAGCGTGCTGATGAGCAAGCTGAGATACGTCGTCTAAAGAAAGAGCTGCAGCGTGTCACTGAGGAGCGCGACATTCTAAAAAAAGCCGCGGCGTACTTCGCCAGTCACACCGAGTGAGGTACGCCTTTATTCGGGATCACAGCCAAGTACTGCCTACGCTGATGTTGTGCCAACTACTGGATGTGCATCCCAGCGGTTATTACGCATGGCGTAAACAGCCCAAGTCGAAACGAGCCAAGCAGGACGAACGACTAACAGGCTTGATAAAACAGTTCTGGCTGGAATCTGGTGGTGTGTATGGGTATCGCAAGATCCATAGCGACCTACGAGATCATGGAGAGCGCTGTGGGCCGAATCGTGTACACAGGCTAATGAGAACTGAAGGGCTTAAGGCTCAAGTAGGCTATCGAAAGCCTCGTCACAAAGCGGGTTCGAGTCACATCGTCGTACCTAACCGCCTGCAACGGCAGTTCAGTCCAGAGGCTCCAGACCAATCATGGGTAACGGACATCACCCATATACGTACCCACGAAGGCTGGCTATATCTGGCCGTTGTTGTCGATCTGTTTTCACGCAAAGTCATTGGCTGGTCGATGCAATCGCGCATTACCAAAGAGCTGGTTCTGGACGCTTTACTTATGGCCGTTTGGCGGCGGAGTCCAAGCTCAACCGTAACCGTCCATTCTGACCAAGGCAGCCAATACACCAGTCACGACTGGAGCGCTTTTCTAAAGGCTCACGGACTAGAAGGCAGCATGAGTCGTCGCGGAAATTGCCACGACAACGCAGTGGCTGAAAGCTTCTTCCAGTTACTTAAGCGAGAAAGGGTAAAACGAAAAATATACTCCACACGAGACGACGCACGCAGCGACATATTTGATTACATTGAGATGTTCTACAACGCAAAACGTCGGCATGGTTTTAATAACCAACTGTCGCCTGTAGAGTATGAAAAGCGTTACCAAGAAACGAGGCAGGAAAGTGTCTAGAGAACTGGTGGCGATTCAGAGGATGAGGCCATGAACACCACCTTTGATGGGCTGTCTTATTATCTTGTCATGCCGCAACGGAGTAGGGCGAATCGAAGTGCGCAGGTGTTTTCACAATGGCTGTCGGCCGAATTGAGCTAAATATTCGTGCAGTTCAGCTTTTGCGGCAGTAAGTTGTATTGATCCTCCTTTGTTTGGTCGTTAACTCCGATGGTTTAGAAAAATGGAACACAGTCTTCGAGTTAACCCGATTTTCCGTTAGCCGGGTGTTCTTTAGTCTTGTCGATCTCTGATCAAGTCTATGGCTACTCTGGCTTTCTGGCTGTGACGCAATCACCAACTATGCACGCGTCAGGTCACGCTTAACCGAGGTGTACAGGTTAAGCGTGACCACCTAACGCAGAGCAACTATAGACTTGATCAGAGGTTCCCTAACACTGTCAACAAAGTGACAGAAAACAGCGAGGCTATAGATCATGAAAAATCATAAAAACCTAAAACTCACTGCTCTGGCGAGCGCGCTGGCGCTGGCTCTGTGCCAAGGTGCAGCGGCGTCAGAATCAGGTATTAGCAAGCCCCAGGGAGCCATTGGTATGGGGGCGGTGGCTCCTTCCCAGGCGAAATCCAATCTATTCTGGTGGCCGGATCAAATTGATCTGTCGCCATTGCGCGATCATGATGCCAGGTCCAATCCATTGGGGCAGGATTTTGACTATAAAGAGGCGTTTGCGACTCTCGACTACGAACAGCTGAAGCGTGATATAGACGCGGTTTTAACGGATTCTCAAGATTGGTGGCCCGCAGATTGGGGCAACTATGGTCCTTTCTTTATCCGCATGACCTGGCATGCCGCTGGCACCTACCGCACGCTGGATGGCCGCGGTGGCGCGGGTGGCGGGCAGCAACGCTTTGACCCGCAGAACAGCTGGCCGGATAACGCCAGTCTCGATAAAGCTCGCCGGTTGCTCTGGCCTGTGAAGCAGAAATATGGGGAGAAAATATCGTGGGGTGACTTGATTGTTTTGGCGGGTAATGTAGCGCTGGAAAACATGGGTTTTAAAACCTTCGGTTTTGCCGCCGGTCGCGACGACGATTGGGAGCCGGATATGGTGTATTGGGGGCCAGAAGTTGAAATGCTGGCGTCTGATCGTCGTGATTCTGATGGCAAACTCAAGAAGCCACTGGCCGCCGTGCACATGGGCTTGATCTATGTAAATCCTGAAGGACCTGGTGGTGTACCGGATCCGGTGGCTTCTGCCAGAAATATACGTGAATCGTTTGCGCGCATGGCAATGAACGATGAAGAAA
>JALUYN010000414.1 GCA_027012915.1 Cellvibrionaceae bacterium | reverse complement strand
GGGCGTACCGGAATGGCGCTGATGCGCGCGGACTTCTTCTGTCTACCCGGAACGCCATTGCAGCAGATGAGCTGGATGCGAATGGATTACCCCGGCGTGGTAGTGCTTGGATTGCACTCGCCAGCGAGGAGCAGCTTACTAAGCAGATCAGTTATCTCGAAAGTCTGAAAGCGTCCGCCGAGGAGGAGGGAATAGTCCTTCCTCTTTATGGTGTTCCGTTTGCGGTGAAAGACAATATTGATGCTGCGGACTTTCACACCACAGCGGCGTGCCCTGAATATGCCTACGAGCCGGATGACGATGCGTTTGTTGTTCAGCTTCTGCGCAAAGCAGGCGCCATCGTTATGGGGAAAACCAACCTCGATCAGTTCGCAACCGGACTGGTTGGTACTCGCTCGCCCTACGGTGCTGTGAATAACGCATTTAATCCTGAATATATTTCTGGCGGCTCAAGTTCTGGTTCAGCGACTGCGGTTGCAAAGGGCCAGGTGGCGTTTGCACTGGGTACCGATACCGCCGGTTCTGGACGGGTGCCTGCGGGCTTCAATCATATCGTTGGTTTAAAAGCGACCGTGGGCGCTATCAGTGCTTCGGGCGTTGTACCAGCATGCCGAAGCCTTGATTGCGTTTCGGTCTTTGCACTCAACAGCCGCGATGCCGAGCGCATTTACGAAATTGCTGCGCAATTTGATCCGGCAGATGGTTATGCCCGCTCACGTACTATGGTGCGTAATGAGCGTATCCAGACATTGGGTGTTCCCGCCGATGCTCCATGGTTTGGAGACGACGTACAAAAAGCGGCGTATGAAAAAGCCTGTGAGCAGGCTGTTGATGCAGGCTTCGAGTTAAAAACAATCGACTTCACGCCCTTGTTTGAGCTGGCCAGCCTTTTATATCAGGGCCCATGGGTGGCCGAACGCTATGCGGCTGTCGGCGAGTTTCTGAAACAGGATTTACCGGGTATTAATCCGGTCGTAAAAAACATCATTGCTGGTGGCGTTGACGGTACGGCCGTCGATGCATTTAAAGCAGAGTATCGTCGCAAAGATCTGGTGCGCCAGATACAGAGTATTTTTAAAACCGTGGATGCGTTATTCGTTCCCACTGCTCCTCGATTTCCGACGATGGCTGACGTTGATGCCGCGCCGGTCGAGGTCAATAGTCAGCTCGGTACTTACACAAACTTCGTCAATCTGGCCGACCTCTGTGCCTTGTCGTTGCCTGCGCACATGCGTACTGATGGTTTACCGTTTGGGATAACTGTTATTGCACCTGCATGGCACGAGCTGGCTCTGACCAACTTTGCTGGTCAGTGGCAGTCACACCTTGGTTTAGCGGAAGCACCTGTAATGCTGGGTAAGAAAGAAGATTCTTCTGTAGTCGTTGCCGTGGTGGGTGCCCATCTGACCGGGATGCCTCTGAATCATCAGCTGACCAGTCGTCACGCGACCTTGTTGGAACAGACACTCACCGCCAACAAGTATCAGCTCTATGCTCTCGCAAATACAGTACCTCCGAAGCCAGGCCTGGTGCGCCTGAACGAACAGGATCTGAAAAGCGGCAAGGTTGCAGGGAATCAATTAATCGTCGAGCTGTGGCGTTTAGATCAGGCGGCCTTTGGTTCTTTCGTTGAAGAAATCCCGCAGCCGCTTGGCATTGGAACTCTTGAGCTGGAAGACGGCCGTCTGGTGAAAGGCTTTATCTGCGAACCAGAGGCGGTGGCGAGCGCAACGAATATCAGTCACCTCGGCGGCTGGCGGGCCTATATCTCATCACTGAACTCATAAGGTTATGCTGTGAACCTTGCCGAGAAAGTTTATCGACAGCTGAAGGAAGATATCTTCGACTTCAGAATGCTTCCGGGGGATCGCTTCAGTGAAAGTGAAGTCGCCGAGCGTATGCAGGCATCCCGAACACCTGTCAGGG
>JALUYN010000413.1 GCA_027012915.1 Cellvibrionaceae bacterium | reverse complement strand
AACTGCGCCGCCCTGGGATTCGTAGATGAGATTCTCGCGATCGGTATCTTGTTCGTCGTCGTCGTCGGACGAGAACCGCGGGTCAATGCCGTCGATGAGAACGATGTCTTCGACCGGGACGGGGTACGGGCTCGTGTCATAATCGGTCATCGCTTGCAACTTGTGGAGAGGCTCGTGCTGATGCTATGTTTGCAATCATGACAAAGTATACGGTCTATTTTGTTTATTTCGCCCGCTCTAGTAGACAGTTAGCTTGTTCCCATTCAGGCGGAACGCCGCAGTGTCACTATCACCCTTGAATCGGTATGTTCGCACCTTTTGCGTGCGCCGCAGCTGCTGAATCTTGCGGAACGCGGCAATGCGTCGGTCAATGGTAATAATATCGTGCAAGTTCTTGGAATGGATCGCCTGTTGGCGCTGGTCGGCGTACATTTTCTTGCAGAGCTGGAACCGGTCGTTGGTTCCTACAACGCGCCCCTGTCTGACATTCTGCTCGCGCGTCTGACATTTGTTGCTACAATACGGCGATGTGTGGTCGGGTGGGATGGCTTCCATACATTCCCGGCTGCCGCAAATGTTCAGTTTACCGCATTCAAGCGGCACTTTGGCGGCTACCAGCATCGCGTCCCTGCGCTTGGTCCCTTGAGACAGTGCTTTCTGTGCTTGCTCATACAGCCGGTTGAGTCCGGCTTCGCCTTCTTCGACAAGTGTCTTGCGTACGAGGGCAGGTGGTGTGATATGGCGCGCCTGCACACGTAGGAAGCGGTGCTTTTTCATACTTGCGTTGGTTCCGATTCCACCTAGCTTGGCACGGACAGGACACCTGCCTCTGTCGCACATACGCGACCGTGTAACACTACACCACACACACTTGGCACGGTCCGGACCCTTGGTCGCAAGGCGCTCGATATCGATTGTCGAAGAAGAAGATTCCATTGTTTTTTCCTTGGTCTGCGAAAACTGATTTCATGACGACTCGAAATTGCGAACCCTGTTAAATAGCGCGCGCAAAGCGTTCGCAGCCTGTGTGAAACAAAAACTCATGCACCTCCAAGTCACATGAATTTTAGTTTTTTGTTTGTGTTCACACAAAAGTTGCGAGGGTACTTACGAACCCCAAATCGCGCCGTTTCACCAACCACTTTTCACGTGCACACTTTTATTTGAATTTACGTCGTCAGCGCGCAATTTGCCATTGAAAGTCGCGCGCTCGCAATCTGCCATTGAATTTCCAAATTAAGAAGAAAAATTTCCCGCTCGGGCCCGCATGTATTTTGGCGCCAATTTTGCACCGGCCACTAATTGTCTATTCTCTCTCGCGACCGTATTTCCAACCAGAACCAGCAACAAACACAGACCGGCAGACGTCAGTTTTCGTTGTTCTCTAGCCTTGTGACCTTTGTACACAATAGTACAACAAAACGCAAAAAACCATCCAAAGATGTCACCGTCCAACGGACAACCACAGGTACGTTCGCACATTGTCGTTTGTGTGTTTTTTTCTTGTTCACAGAACGTGTTCACAGACGTTCTGTTCTTGTGTGTGTTTCCGGCCGGAAACCCGAGGTCCATGTTCTTCCGGACTGTGCACCACTCCCCCAAATTGCTCACTTTGCCATTGTTTCCGATTTCTTTCCATTGTTTTTATCAATGCAGCTTCGCCGCTCGAGTCGGCCGCGCAGTCAGAGGACGCCCATGAATGTCACTGCGACGCCGACGGGCCGTGGCCAAAAGCGCGCTCGCTCCCCGCCCAGATCGTCAAAGCTCGAGATGGTCGAGACGTGCGATCCACACGCTCTTTCGAGCACCGACGAAGAGTCGGCACACGAACAGGTTGTTCCCAATCCAACGTCGCCAGGAACACGCCAGCGCAAGCGTCAGCGCGAGACCATGGGCTGCTCATCGTCTTCGTCGTCCTTGTCGTCGTCG
>JALUYN010000412.1 GCA_027012915.1 Cellvibrionaceae bacterium | reverse complement strand
ATTCCGTTGCTGACGGTATTGCCAATATTGAACTGCCGGTCATTGGTGGTTCTGCATTTGATGACCTTGCAGACACGCTATACAGCCTTAAAGCCAATGTGCTTGGTGCGGTCGACGATGCAGGTAACTACATCGAAGGTCTGGGCAAGTGGTTGGCGGATCGCGAGGCTGCTGGCGAAGGCGTTTTTGAATCGATTATCGACGAAATACGCACCGCTTTGTTTGAAGGGTTGAAGGGCATCAATAGCGACTTCTTCTCATTTGTTGTGCCCGTCTACGATGAGTACGGCGCTGAACAATACGATGACAGTGGCAAGCTGATTACCAAACTACCCGCCAGCGCAGACGACATAGAACTGGTATTTAGTGAGACAGGGTTACTCACCTTTAATCTCAAATTTGGCGGTTTGCTGGTTGGCGATTATGTCACTGTTATAAACCCCGATACCGGTCTTGAGGAACGTACGGGCGAAGTCAATAAAGCCAGTTTACCGATAGATTTCAGTGCCGGTATTCCCGGACTAAATCTGGATGTGGATGCAGATATTCAGGTGATCATTGATTATCTGATGGGCATTGGTCTCGGCATTGGTAACATGGATGAAAGCGGCGGCATTGACCTGGGCATCTTCCTGGACACCAGTGGTATCAATACAGCCGGTGAGGAGATTGCACTCGATATCGTAGCGGAGCTGGCTGAAGACAGCAGTGTAGAAGGGACCCTCGGCTTCCTGGCGATGGAGCTCAGCAACGACACTGACAAGGGCGCGAAAAATGATGGCCTGGTTGGCCTTAAAGGCCACTTCGGCGTTGATGTCTATGACAGTGTCAGTCGTGACGGACGTTTGGAAGCCGGTGAAATAGGCAATATTGGTGTCGCGCTGAATGCCAGCGCGATGGCCGCGGCCAACTTCTATGCCGAGGTCGCCACCAGCGTAGGTGACGTATTGCCCTCAGTGAACACCGTTTTGGAATACGCACAGGAATTGAGTGCCACCATTGAGTTGCTTGGCGATAGCAGCTACGAAATTGGCGCACCAACGGTAATTCTGCACGACGTTACACTGGACGTAGGCTCGGTTTTTGACAGCTTCCTGGGCGACGTATTTGATGTCGTCTACGAAATTGTAACGCCACTGGCGCCAGTGGTTGAGCTACTCACCACAGAAATTGACCTGGGTGTTACCAAGCTGCAATTTATTGATATCGCCTATCTGAGATTGCCAGCCAAAACAGTCGACATTGCTAAGAAAGTTCTCAATGTTCTCGACGCGACCATCGACTTTATGAAACAGGTGCAGAGCATCGATGGCGGCATTAACTTCGGTACCTTCGATCTCATCGGTGGAACCCTGTCCGATCCAGATGAGCAGGCCACTGCAGCTAATACAGGCAATACCGCGTATTCCGGCAGCGGCAATGCCGATGTCAGTGGCGTTACCAACGGTCCAGATCAAAATGGACTAACCAGCAATAACGGCGGTCGCAATTTCCGTATTCCGGTTTTGGAAGACCCCATGTCTGTGCTCAACTTTATATTGGGCAAAGGTGAAGTGGATCTGTTCTGGTATGACCTGCCAGATCTGGAATTGGAGTTTGAGTATCAGAAAACCTATCCAGTTTACCCAGGATTAAATCTTGGCCTGTTTGGCGAGATTGCGGCATTTACCAATTTTGATTTCGGTTTCGACACCCGAGGTCTGTCTGAGTGGATGGACACCGGTTTCGATATGGCGGAAAGCTGGCGCATCTTTAACGGTTTCTACCTTGACGATCACGGCATTGAAAACACCGGGCAGGATGCTTTTGAACTTGGCATAACTGCAGCTATTGGTGCCACCGCATCTCTTGGACTGGGTGGTTTGGTTGAAGCCGGTGTGCGCGGTGGTCTTGAAGCCACTATCGGCTTTGATTTGAACGACAAAGAAACCGC
>JALUYN010000411.1 GCA_027012915.1 Cellvibrionaceae bacterium | reverse complement strand
AGCCTCAATCGAAATTTATCCGGTTTGCGCGAAAAACCCTGCCGTTCAGGGCAGGGATGAATAGCGCGGACGCATCAGCATACTGTTAGTCTGGTGTTTGCTGTTGTTCGATGTATTGTCGGATGACGCTGATAGGCGCACCGCCACAACTACCGGCAAAATAACTTGGCGACCAGAGTGCGCCGCCCCAAAGTTTTTTCTTGATGCTGGGGTAGTTCTTTTTGCGGATCATCCGGCTGGATACACCTTTCAGGCTATTCACCAAACTGGATACTGCAACTTTGGGCGGATAGTTCACCAGCAGGTGAACATGATCATCCTCACCATCAAATTCCACCAGTTCTGCCTCGAAGTCCTTGCATACACCCTGAAAGATGCGATGCAGATCGTCCAGAATCGCGCTGGTGAACACGCCTCGCCGGTATTTTGTGACAAAGACCAAGTGAACGTGAATTAAAAACACACAGTTCCTGCCGTGTCTAATGTCGTTGTTTTTTTCCATAGGCCAAGTATAATGCAGAGCATGAAACAACGCAAAGCTTTCAAATTTCAGATTATCCCCAATGGCGAGCAAAAACGTGCAATGCGCCAATACACCGGGAATGCTCGCAGAGTCTGGAATCTGGCTTTGCACCGGCAGCAGGATAACTATGCCAACGGCGAGAAATACACCAATGAGTTTGGTATGAACGCATGGTTGAAAGAATGGAAAGTTGCGTATCCCTATCTGGCGGCATCCCCTTCACAAACCTTGCAACAGGTAAATAAGCATCTACATACTGCATTCACCCGATTTTTCAAGAAAGAATCGGATTTCCCGAAACCCAAAAAGAAGGGGCGTTCAGGCGACAGCTTTCGCTTTCCACAGGGCTTTGTGATTGACCAGATAAATAGCCGTATCAAATTACCCAAACTGGGCTGGATCAAGTACCGTAATAGCCAGGAAATCACTGGCAAAGCTAAAAACATCACCATTTCCTGCACCGGCGGACGCTGGTACGCCAGCATTCAGACCGAGCGGGAAATAGAAACACCGCTGCCCAGGGGTGATATGGTCGGGATTGATGTTGGCATCGCACGCTTTGCAACGCTTTCCAATGGTCAGCACTTCGATCCCCTGCACAGTTTCAAAAAACATCAGGCTCGATTGGCCAGGTGTCAGCGGCAAATGGCGCATAAAACTAAATTCAGCAACAACTGGAGGAAAGCGAAAGCCAAAGTAACGAAACTTCACATCGACATCAGTAATGCTCGAAAGGACTATCTGCACAAAGCCTCACACACAATCAGCAAAAGCCACGCGGTTGTGTGTGTCGAGGACTTGCAGATACGCAACATGTCCAGAACAGCGGCAGGTTCAATCGAAGCACCAGGAAGAAACGTTCGGGCCAAGTCCGGCCTGAACAAGTCCATTCTGGACCAGGGCTGGTATGAGTTCCGCCGCCAGTTGGACTATAAACTGGCGTGGAATGGTGGGCATCTAATCGCTGTACCACCACGCAACACCAGTCGTACTTGCCCGTGTTGTGGCCATGTGTCAGCGGACAACCGGCCGACGCAAGCCAGGTTCGAATGTGTGGAATGTGGTTACGAGAATAACGCCGATATTGTCGGCGCAATGAATATTCTGTCTCGCGGGATACGACAATTGCGAGACGAAGGGCAGGACACGGCAGACGCTTCTGCCGGGTGCCATAGCACAGCCCGGATCGCCTGTGAAGTGAGTGGTGCAGTAAGGCCGCCAGCAGCAGGAACCCACCGAAGTGACTTAAACATGGCCCAATGCCCTGCTTAAGCACCGTAGGAATCCTTCGTCTTTAGGCGAGGGAGGATGTCAACCGGGCAGATGAATAAAAAAAACAAGATATTTTCAAAATTGAACAAGATAGATGATATTGCTGTGAGTATTGGTTATCACTGTCGAAAAAGAGACAGAA
>JALUYN010000410.1 GCA_027012915.1 Cellvibrionaceae bacterium | reverse complement strand
CCTATAATAGACACCCTCTTACCTATCCACCGATTCATGCAACCAGAGAGCCCCATGACCCAGGACGAATTGAAACAGGCTGTCGCCAAAGCGGCCGTTGATTACATCCAACCGAAACTCGACAGCGACAGTATTGTTGGAGTCGGCACTGGTTCTACCGCCAACTACTTCATCGACTACCTGGCTGAAATCAAGGGCACCTTCGACGGTACCGTGGCCAGTTCCGAGGCCTCTGCCGAGCGCCTGAAGAACCACGGCATTCCCGTGTACGACTTGAATGCGGTTGATGGTATGGCTGTGTATGTGGATGGTGCCGATGAGACCAACCCGGATCTGGAATTAATCAAGGGCGGTGGTGCGGCCCTGACCCGTGAAAAGATTGTTGCCGCCGTGGCCGACGAGTTTGTCTGCATCGCCGATGGCAGCAAGTGGGTGGAGACTCTGGGCGCCTTCCCGCTGCCGGTGGAAGTGATTCCCATGGCGCGCTCGCATGTGGCCCGTGAATTGGTGAAGCTGGGTGGTGACCCGGTGTATCGCCAGGGCTGTGTGACCGACAACGGCAATGTGATTCTCGATGTACACAATATGCAGATCAGCAACCCCAAGAAGTTGGAAGAGCAGATCAATCAGATCGTCGGTGTGGTAACCAATGGCTTGTTTGCACAGCGCAATGCGGATGTGATGATGCTGGGACGTGATTCTGGGGTGGAGATTATTCGTAAGTAGTGGTGGTGAATTGATGGGGTCCCCGCTTACCCCAGGGCACTCTCTCTTGCCTTCGGCAATTCACCTTGTTCGCGGGGGTAACGGGGGTTATGTTGAAGGCCGATTAGCAGCAACCACCGGTATCGCCTTTGTGAACATCACCTTTCGTTTCTGAGGCTGGACGCAAGGTACCGGCGGGCTTGCAGAAGCACCCCAGATTTTGCTCTTCAGCAGGTTCAACTCCTATAAAGGCTTCGCCGAAATCCTGACTGGTGAGCAGATCAAAGGTGCGCTTCGACACTGCCGTGCGCTCACCGCGTACATAGCGATTGCCAAGATCATCTTGCACCTGCTGGAACGGGCCGCGATATACCAACGCCTGACCGGCATCGTATAAATTGTCGCGACTGGGTTTGACCGCTGTCAGAGTCACTGAGCGAAACTCAATGCCTTCCACCACTTGCCAGGGTTCTGCTTCCCATTTGTCGTAACTCACACCGACAAAACCGGCATCGAGAAACGCCTGAATAAATTCCTGCTCCTGAAATGCCCCAGAGATACAGCCGCTCCAGAGTTCGGCGTCAGCCTGCAAGTGCTCGGGGACAAACTCGTCGCTGACGATATCGGATATGGCAACACGGCCGCCGGGCTTCAGTACCCGGAAAATCTCCTGCAGCATTTGCGTGCGGTCTTTCTGGGCCACCAGATTGAGAACGCAGTTGGACACCACCAGGTCGACGCTGTTGTCAGCCACCAATGGTTTGCTTTGCCGCTGCTGAGCCTTCCAATTCTCCAATGCCAACATGGAATCCACATCGGTGACCGGCTGTTCGGTGAGGTAGCCGTTCATGGCATCCACATCCAGCGCCAGGTCCTGAATAAAGCCCTTGCGGAAACTGACGCGATCATTACCCAGGGTGCGTGCCATCTCTTCCTGATATGAGCGGGCCAGGGCCAGCATATCGTCGGTCATATCGACGCCAATGACAAAGCCATCGTCACCCACCAGTTGTGCAGCCATATAGCAGATCTTGCCGCCACCACTGCCGAGATCAAGCACTGTATCGCCTTCGCGCACGTAGCGTGAGGGGTCACCGCAGCCATAATCCCGATCAATAATTTCCTGGGGCAACAATTTCAGCAGTGATGTGTCGTAGTCCACCGGGCAACAAAGAGCCTCCTGCTTGGCTTTGGCGCCCTCGGCGTAACGTTCGCTTACCAGATTCTCAACAGTCATATTTTAGTTCCATCATTTTCTAAGCCATTGGTGGTAGCGCTGCAACCAGCGCAACACACCCTCGGGTTTGTGTGATTTTTTCCATTCGCCTGCCAAGAACTTATTGGCTTCATTAAAGGTGGGGTAGGCGTGAATGGTACCCAGAATTTTGTTGAGTCCCAAACCGTGCTTCATGGCCAGCACCCACTCAGGGAGCATTTCACCGGCGTGCTCGGCCACCACCGTGGCACCCAAAATTTTGTCGCTGCCTTTACGGGTCACCACTTTGACAAAACCTTCGGCACAGCCGTCGGTGATCGCGCGATCGAGATCAGACAGATCGTAGCGACTGATTTCGTACTCCAGACCCTGTTCCTGTGCCTCAGCTTCAGTGACACCGACACTGGCCACCTCGGGACTGGTAAAGGTCACACGGGGAATTACCCGGTAGTCCACCTTGAACTTTTTAAAGCTGCCAAACAGCGCATTCACCGACGCATACCAAGCCTGATGTGCTGCCACATGAGTGAATTGGTAAGGACCGACTACGTCACCACAGGCGTAAATATTGGGGTAGGGGGTTTGCAGGTATTCGTTCACTTCCAGAGTGCCTGCCGCAGTCACTGGCAATTTGAAATCGCAGAATTGGTCGGTGCGTGCCTCGCGACCAATGGCAATCAGCAGCTGATCGAATTCCACGGAGCCGGAACTGCCATCGCTACTCGTCCAATTGGCCAAATGTGGGCCTTTGTCATTACTGAGAGTGTCGCTGCTGAAAGATTCGATGGCGGTGCTCGTCATTACGGTTGCACCGTCGCGCACCAGACTTTTCTCGATCAAAGCACCCGCATCTCCTTCTTCCTTGGGTAACAATTGCTTGCCACGGCCAATCAGAGTGACCTCCGAGCCAAGACGAGTAAAAGCCTGCGCCAACTCACAGCCGATGGGGCCACCACCCATAATCAACAGGCGTTTGGGTTGCTCCTGAATTTGCCACAAGTCTTCCGAAGTTACGTAATCGGTGGCTTCAATACCGGGTATCTTGGGTACGCGAGGGGCCGCGCCAGCGGCGATCACGATATTGCGAGTGGTGATTGTCTTGTCCCCCACCTGCACCTCCCAGGGCGACAAAATGCGCGCATCACCAGTCACGCAGTCGACGCCAAGATCGGTATAGCGTTCGATGGAATCGTGGGGTTCGATGGCCTCAATAGCACCGTGTACTCGCGCCATGACTTGCTTAAAGTCCGGGCCGCCGGAAATTTTCGGCGCCCCAAGATTGGTGGCGAGTTCGAGATTTTTCGCCACCTTGGCGCCGCTGATTAACGCCTTGCTGGGAACACAACCGGTGTTCAAGCAGTCGCCACCCATCTTCTCTCGCTCGATCAGGGTGACCTTGGCCTTCACCGCAGCAGCAATGTAGGAGGTCACCAATCCCGCGGCACCCGCACCAATGACCACCATATTGGTGTCAAATTGCTTGGGTTTGTTAAACGGCTTGTAGATACGATAGGCCTCAAAGCGTCCCACCAACGCCCTCAACACATAGGGCAGTGCCGCCAGCATTACAAAGGCGCCGATGACCCCCGGGGTGAGGATGCCACTGGCACTGAGGGACTCCACTGCGCCCAACTCCGCACCGGCGTTTACGAAAACCGCGGTGCCTGCCAACATGCCCAATTGACTCACCCAATAGAACGTCAGGGCCTTCATTGGGGTCAGCGCAAATGCCAGGTTAATGGCAAAGAAAGGCACCACCGGGATCAAACGCAGGGTGAACAGATAGTAGGCACCGTCTTTTTCGACGCCGCGGTTGATGGTTTTCAATTCATTGGCGAAGCGCTGCTGCACCCAATCACGCACCAAAGTTCTCGCCAGAATAAACGCCAGGGTCGCTCCAATGCTGCTGGCAAACGAGATGATCAGCAGGCCCCAACCAAGACCGAAGAGGGCGCCGCCAAGCAGCGTCATCAACGCGGCAATCGGCAGAGAAAAGGCGGTCACCACTACATAGGCGACGAAGAACAGCACACCGGCGCTCACCGGTTGCTCATGCAACTGTGCCTGGAACCAGTCCACCGCCAGTTGCACATCGTCGCCGAGCCACCAGTAGGCCCCCACCACCAGTGCCAGCAGCAATAAAATCAGTATTTTCTTCATAGTTATTCTCAAAAGTAGGTGCCAAGAGTACGGGAGTCAGAACCTGAAGCGGGATATCAGTTCCATAAAGATATCGCATATTCTTAGAACGATATGGTGGATATTATTGGGCCTCAAAACTTGAGTGTTTGTCGATCAATCTTTATCATCGCAACACTTTGTCGCCAGAGTCAGTAACTTTATTCACTTTGGCGCGCATTTCGGGTGAGCTATTCCACCCCTGTTTAATCCTGGAGAAATATTATGAGTGACAGCATCGTTCACGTAACCGATGCCAGCTTCGACGCCGAAGTACTGAGCGCTGAAGGCCCTGTTTTGGTCGATTTCTGGGCAGAGTGGTGTGGCCCCTGCAAGATGATCGCCCCTGTTCTGGACGAACTGTCCGGCGAGTACGGCGACAAAATCAAAATCTGCAAAATGGACGTTGACGCCAACCAGCAGACTCCAGGCAAGTTCAACATCCGCGGTATTCCGACCCTGATTATCTTCAAGGGCGGTAACGCAGAAGCCACCAAGGTGGGCGCACTGTCCAAAGCCCAGCTTGTCGAGTTTATCGAAGGCGCACTGTAAAAACCCAATATGGCCGCTTTATCACCAAATAAAGCGGCCATATTCTTTGCAGCACATAAAGAGTATGGCTATACTTGCTGCACATTTGGCCATTCAGTAGTTTCCAATACCAGCCTGACCTGTTTTATAGGTTCAATTATAAGGCTCGATAACTGAACCGCCGCGACGGTTTAAATTGTTCGATTTGCTGTTTCCCTGTTTTCCCCGAGACTCTCAAACCTGCTGTTTGACAGCCGATACAGTGCGTAGGCAAGCCGTGGCAATACCGACAACAACAATTATTGGTTATTTATTCACTGTTATTTGTCATCCGACACAAACCCTTAGACTCCTCTTCCCCGAGCAAACTATCGCCAAGCGCTTATGAACCTCACAGATCTAAAAAAGAAACCCATTGAAGAACTGATTACCATCGCCAAAGACATTGGCCTGGAAAACGTTGCCCGCTCTCGCAAGCAAGACATCATCTTTAACATCCTGAAACGTCACGCCAAGAGCGGTGAAGACATTTACGGCGATGGTGTACTGGAAATTTTGCAGGACGGTTTTGGTTTCCTGCGCTCGGCAGAGGGTTCTTACCTAGCCGGCCCCGATGACATCTACGTGTCCCCCAGCCAGATTCGCCGTTTTAACCTGCGCACCGGTGACACCATCTCCGGCAAGATTCGTCCGCCGAAAGAAGGCGAGCGCTACTTCGCTTTGTTGAAAGTCAGCAACATTAACTTCGACAAGCCGGAAAACGCCAAGAACAAGATTCTGTTTGAAAACCTGACGCCGCTGTTCCCCAACGAGCGTCTGGTACTGGAAGCCGGTAACGGCTCCACCGAAGATTTGACCGGCCGTATCATCGACCTGATTGCCCCTATCGGCAAAGGTCAGCGTGGTCTGATCGTGGCACCGCCCAAAGCCGGTAAGACCATCATGATGCAGAACATTGCTCAGGCCATCACCCGCAACAATCCCGAGTGCCACCTGATCGTATTGCTGATTGACGAACGTCCGGAAGAAGTTACCGAGATGCAGCGCTCCGTGCGCGGTGAAGTAGTGGCCTCAACCTTCGATGAGCCGCCTACCCGTCACGTGCAAGTGGCCGAAATGGTAATCGAGAAGGCCAAGCGCCTGGTTGAACACAAGAAAGACGTGATTATTCTGCTGGACTCCATTACCCGTCTGGCCCGCGCCTACAACACCATTGTGCCGTCCTCCGGTAAAGTACTGACCGGTGGTGTGGACGCCCACGCCCTGGAACGCCCGAAGCGTTTCTTCGGTGCGGCACGTAACATTGAAGAGGGCGGCAGCCTGTCTATCGTCGCCACCGCGCTGGTTGATACTGGCTCGAAGATGGACGAAGTAATCTTTGAAGAATTTAAGGGTACCGGTAACCAGGAACTGCGTCTGGATCGCAAGATTTCCGAGAAGCGCGTTTACCCGGCCATCAACGTGCGTCACTCCGGCACCCGTCGCGAAGATCTGTTGATGCGTGAAGATGAACTGCAACGCGTGTGGATTCTGCGCAAGCTGTTGAACGACATGGAAGATGTGGCCGCCACAGAATTCCTGATCGATAAGCTTAAGGATCACAAGACCAACGACGAGTTCTTCTTGTCGATGAAGCGCAAGTAAGATTTACCGTCATTGCCAGTAGAGTAAAGAAGGTGAATTGAAGCGAAGCTTCAAGAGATTGCCGCGCCGCAGCTCG
The DNA here is from genome assembly GCA_027012915.1 of Cellvibrionaceae bacterium. The sequence continues at coordinate 4,913 of JALUYN010000410.1, read as the reverse complement.
CAATGACGCAGCTTTTAAAATTCCACACACAATGTGGTACCTAAAAAGGGAGAAGGCCAAAAGCCTCCTCCCTTTCTTTTTGTAGCGCGCAAAAATCTATTCATCATGACTGCTCTGCAAATTATCCATCGCCCGTTTTATGGCCTTTAAACGCCGCAACTTGCGCGCCTTGGAGCTCTTACCCGGCTCAGTGGATTCATCAATGCCGTCCAATTCCTGCTTCAGTGCCTTGTAGCTTGTTTCCAGATCACCAATGCGTTGGGCTCGCTCGGCCTTATCAAACACCATGGCCTCCGGATCAACGTTGTTGTCACCAGCCAACACATAAGAGCGTTCGGGTATCAGGGGGTGGTCGAGACGACGCTGGTTCATGATTGATGGTGAAGCGATCTCGATATACTGACTATGCAAGCTGTCCATAATCTGGCGACGCAATTGCGAACGCACCGACAGCATTTGTTTAACGTTTTCCAGAAAACCGCTGACTCGGTAGACCACCGAGAAATCCCCCAAAGACATGACATACACAAACGGGTCGGACAGTTCAGTATCCAGTGCCGCCTGAATCAGCAGGCCTTCCACCAAATGATGATCCACATCGTAGCCGAGCGATACCTCTGCCGAGATGATAGTACCGCTGGCGTGCACCACCTTTACCGGGTTGGCTGCCAAATAGGTATTGGGCAGTGTCAGCAAGTCACGATCCACGGTTTGAATTTCGGTATGAAACAGGTCGCGTTCAGTAACGCGACCAAAATGCTCGCCCACCTCAATAAAGTCGCCCGGAACATAACTGTTTAACGAACGCAGCATAAAACCCGCCATAGCATTGGCGGCGATGGTGGGCGAAGACAAAGTGATAATGGCGGTAAGCAACAAGCCCAACAGAGTGAGTAACTGGCCGCGCATATCGCTTTCCAATGGCAGTGTCAGAATGATGCCAATAATGGCGGACAAGACGACGAACAAACCCCACAACTGACCTCGAAAACGATGCCCCTGAGTAGGTACGGAGGGCTTGCGCGACAACAGATTAACGACAACCACCGCAGCGGCCAGAATCGCCAGCGCCGGTACAAAGGGCACTAACCAGGCTTCCAATACTGCCCAGATACTTTCCATAGTTATTCCTTACTCTTGCTATTGTCTTCCAGCTTCTATGCTCTTTGTAGGTTCGTGCTTGCGGTGCCAGTGGCCCGAGTTCGATTGAGCCTCTACAATAGCGTCTTTTCAAGAAACGACGCCTCTCCATGAAATATAAAGACCTGCGCGACTTTATCAAGCTGTTGGAAAAACGCGGTCAGCTCAAGCGCGTAAAAGCGCCTGTCAGCCCCGATCTGGAAATGACCGAAATCTGCGACCGCACATTGCGCGCCGGGGGTCCGGCCCTGCTGTTTGAAAACGTCACAGGTTACGATACACCGGTGCTGGGTAATCTGTTCGGCACCCCCGACCGTGTGGCTCTGGGTATGGGCGAAGAGTCAGTGGAGAAGCTGCGCGACGTTGGCAAGCTGCTGGCATTTTTGAAAGAGCCCGATCCGCCGAAGGGCCTGAAAGACGCCTGGCAAAAACTACCCATCTTCAAACAAGTCTTGAATATGGGGCCTAAAGAGGTGAGCCGCCCGGCCTGCCAGCAGATCGTGATTCACCAGAACGATGTGGACCTGGACAAGCTGCCGATTCAAACCTGTTGGCCTGGCGACGCCGCACCATTGGTCACCTGGCCATTGGTGATTACCCGCGGCCCCAACAAAGAGCGCCAAAACCTGGGTATCTATCGCATGCAAAAAATCGGCAAGAACAAGCTGATTATGCGCTGGTTGTCCCATCGCGGCGGCGCCCTGGATTTTCGCGAGTGGCAGCAAACCCACCCCGGCGAACCCTACCCGGTATCCGTGGCACTGGGTGCAGACCCGGCCACCATTCTCGGCGCGGTTACACCAGTGCCCGATACCCTGAGTGAGTACGCCTTCGCCGGGTTGCTGCGCGGTGAAAAAACCGAGGTAGCCAAGAGTCTAAGCAATGATCTGCAAGTTCCCGCTTCTGCGGAGTTCGTGCTCGAGGGGTATATCTACCCGGATGAACTTGCCGACGAGGGCCCCTATGGCGATCACACCGGCTATTACAACGAAGTGGATCAGTTCCCGATATTTACCGTAGAGCGTATTACCCATCGCAAAGACCCGATCTACCACAGCACTTACACCGGAAGACCACCGGATGAGCCGGCCATTTTAGGCGTGGCACTCAACGAGGTGTTTGTTCCGATTTTGCAAAAGCAGTTCCCGGAGATCGTGGACTTCTATCTGCCCCCCGAGGGTTGCTCCTACCGCATGGCGGTGGTCACCATGAAGAAGCAATACCCCGGCCACGCCAAACGCGTGATGATGGGTGTATGGTCCTTCCTGCGCCAGTTTATGTACACCAAGTTTGTAATCGTCACCGACGACGACGTTAACGCCCGGGACTGGAACGATGTGATCTGGGCCATCACCACGCGCATGGACCCGGCACGGGATACCACGCTGGTGGAGAACACCCCAATCGACTACCTGGACTTCGCCTCACCGGTATCGGGTCTGGGTTCGAAGATGGGCATGGATGCCACCAATAAATGGCCCGGGGAAACTGATCGCGAGTGGGGCGAACCGATTCTCAAAGACCCCAAAGTCGTCGCACGTGTGGATGAAATCTGGGACAGCCTGGGAATCGACTTGTAGGCCGGAGATCAACTCTGGCAGAGCATCAACGCTATACCTGCTTAAAGGGCAATGCCTCTGCACACTGCTGGCGGTATTGCTCAATCGCAGGTTTCTCCCGCTGCAGGAAGTCACCGACGGCGTCATTGAACGCCGGTTCCACCAACCAGTGATTGGAGTAGGTGAGCACCGGTTCAAAGCCTCGCTGAATCTTGTGCTCTCCCTGGGCACCAGGGTCAAAGCGCTGCAGGCCTCGCTCTATCGCAAATTCGATGCCCTGGTAGTAACAGGCTTCGAAGTGCAATCCGGGCACCTCTTCACGACACCCCCAATAGCGGCCATACAGACACTCGTTATCAAAGAAGCATAGCGAAGCCGCAATACGTCGCCCCTCCCGGTATGCCACAACCATCAGCAACTGATCTCCCACAGCCTCGCCCAGGCGCGCAAAGAAGTCGCGATTGAGATAGCCCGTAGCGCCGCTGCGCTTCAAATATGTCATATGATAAAACTGGTAGAAGGCGTCCCAGTCCTGCGGAGTAATATCCGACCCCGTTAGCCGCTGCAGGGTGACATCCGCAGCCCGAACTTGCTGACGCTCCTTGCGCAGGTTCTTGCGCTTGCGCGAGGCAAAGCCCGACAGGAAATCGTCAAAGCTGGTGTAATCACGATTGAACCAGTGGAACTGGCAACCCTGGCGCTGCTGCCAGTCCAGCGCCTGCCATTGGCTGCTCAGGGCCTTGTCGGGAAACAACAGATGCGCACCACTGAAACCCTGGGCTTCGCAGAACTGGCGCAACCATGTTAGTGCCAGGGGCAACACTGCACCCAATTCGTGAGAATCAGCACAGGCAATACGGGGACCGGTGGCCGGGGTAAAAGGCACGGCACACACCAGCTTGGGATAGTAGGCCAGTCCGTTGCGGTGATAGGCCTCCGCCCAAGACCAATCGAAAACGTATTCACCCCAAGAGTGGGTTTTGCAGTACATGGGCATCGCCAGAACCAATTTTTCACCGTCATAACCCAGTAAATGGGCTACCTGCCAGCCGCTCTCAGCATCGCCGCTGGCATTTTCCTCTCCGTTGCAGGCTATGTTTCCTGGGGTGCAGCCGCTGTCTTCCAATGCGGTTAGAAAACCATACTGCACAAACGGGTAGTCGGTTTTCCACAGCGCCTGCCAGGCCTCGGCTGAAACCCTGTGAATGGTGTCCACCACTTGAAACTCGATACCCATAAACCCTATCTTTTATCCATTCTCAATAGTTTTCGGCAATCAGTGCCTATGCCACAATAGACGCACTTCTACGCCCTACGACGCTGCACTATACGAAGATCATGACGCTAAACGAACTAAAATATATTGTCACCCTGGCCCAGGAACAACACTTTGGCCGCGCCGCTGAGCGCTGCTATGTGTCACAGCCGACACTGAGCATCGCAGTTAAAAAGCTGGAAGAAGAACTGGGCACGAGTTTGTTTGAGCGTTCCAAAAGTCGCGTACAAACCACACCGCTGGGTGAGAAGATTGTTGCGCAGGCACAACTGGTGCTGGAGCAAACCGCCGTCATCAAACAAATAGCCAGCGAAGGCAAAGGGCAGCTCACCAGCCCCCTGAATGTAGGCGCCATCTTTACCATTGGGCCGTTCCTGTTTCCCCACTTTATTCCGCAACTGCAGCGCCAGGCACCGGAAATGCCCCTGTATGTTGAAGAGGGGTATACCGCCACTCTGCGCCAGAGACTGCGCAAGGGAGATCTGGACGCGATCATTATCTCTCTGCCATTCAGCGAGCCCGACGTAGTCACCCTCAACCTCTACGATGAACCTTTTGTCGTATTGATGGACCACAATCACCCGCTCACCGCCAAGAGTGAAATCCTGCCTGAAGACCTTAACGACCACGACGTACTGCTGCTGGGCAAGGGCCACTGCTTCCGCGATCAGGTTTTAGAGGCCTGTCCCAATCTGCAGCCACGCCTGGAAAACACTGCGCACACGCGTACAGCTGCGGAGGGAAGTTCTCTGGATACTCTGCGCCATATGGTGGCTTCTGGTTTGGGCATCACCATTCTGCCTTTGTCAGCCGCTCTTGCCTCTCAGTATTCCAACAACATTCTGGTAACACGCCCCTTTGCCAGCCCGGTACCAGAGCGCACTGTGGCACTGGCCTGGCGCGCCAGCTTTCCGCGCCACAAGGCCATCGATGCGTTG
>JALUYN010000409.1 GCA_027012915.1 Cellvibrionaceae bacterium | reverse complement strand
ACGCGGATATGGAAGTGGAACGTTCAGGTGGATTTGAACTGACCGAGCGACTACAGGACTTCTCGTTATGAGTGAAAGCTTTAAACACACCTCGGTACTCCTACAAGAATGCCTTGACGGCCTGGCGATCAAGCCAGACGGTATCTACATTGATGCCACGTTCGGACGTGGTGGTCACTCTGGCGAAATTTTGTCCCAATTGGGTGAGCAGGGCCGTTTAATCGCGTTCGACCGCGATCCTCAGGCCATTGAAGCCGCAAAACGATTTGCCGACGACAAGCGTTTCACCATCGTACATTCACCGTTTGCTGATATGGCTGAAGTCATTGAATCGATGTCGTTAACCGGCGAGATCGACGGCGTTCTGATGGATTTGGGCGTATCGTCGCCACAGCTCGACGATGCCGAACGAGGCTTTAGTTTCCTGCGCGATGGTCCATTGGACATGCGTATGGATACAAGTCGGGGGCAAAGTGCTGCTGAATGGCTCGCAGAAGCCGATGAGCAGGACATTACCCAGGTCATTAAGGAATTTGGTGAAGAGAAGTTTGGCAAGCGTATCGCGCATGCCATCGTAAACGAACGCAAGGTCAATCCAATAACGCGCACCAGCGAGCTAGTGCGGATTATCGATCAGGCGATGCCGGTAAAAGACAAGTTTAAACATCCGGCTACCCGCACGTTCCAGGGCATTCGTATTTACATCAACGCGGAATTAGAGCAGTTGCGTGTTGGATTGAAAGCTGCCACCGCGATCCTTAAGCCGAAAGGGCGTTTGGCGGTGATTTCTTTTCACTCACTGGAAGACCGCTTAGTGAAGCGGTTTATGAAAGAACAGAGCAAAGGCAAAGCGGTACCTCATGGTTTACCGCTTACGCAGCAGGAGATTGACGCAGATAAAGTGCTGTCGTTAATTGGCAAGGCCATCAAGCCTGGGGAGGACGAACTGGCGGTCAATGTCAGGTCCCGCAGTGCGGTACTCAGGGTGGCAGAAAAACGATGACAAACGCGTCTACGAATTTTAATTTGCTCCTCATCCTGGTTACCGAATTGACCCGCCATAAGCTGCGGGTTTTGTTGTTTATAGCGGTTATCGCCAGCGCCCTGGCGGTGATCCTCAGCACGCACCATAACCGCCAGCAAAATATCGCCCTGGAAGAGCTGATGCGAGAGAAAGATCAGCTCGACGTGGAATGGCGTAACCTGGTGCTGGAACAACGTGCACTAACCGAGCACAACCGAATTGAAGCCATGGTTCAGAAGGAACTCGACATGCATCGTCCTGATGTGGATGACGAGGTTGTGGTGCGGATCAAATGACAGCTATCACATTAAAAAACAAAACCAGGGCTGGCGGGGCAAAAATCAACACCCGTCCGGGCCCCATGCAGTGGCGCTTTGTGCTGGTCGTGGGCACTATCGTTCTGGTTTTCCTGATCCTGGCGCTACGTACCGCTTTTATTCAGGTCATCGCCCCGGATGCACTGATAGAACAGGGTGACAGTCGTACCATGCGAACCCGCAATACCCCGACATACCGTGGACTCATTACCGACCGTAATGGTGTAGAACTGGCCGTAAGCGTGCCGGTGAGGGCGATCTGGGCCGATCCAAAAATTATTCATGAGCAAAACGGGCTCAATCAAACCCGCCGCTGGCTGGCGCTGGCTGAAGTGCTGGGGCAGGACGTTGATGAGTTGGTGGGCAAGGTCGGCAACCCGAAACGCCGTTTTGTTTATCTGCAGCGTCAGGTGTCGCCTGCAATGGCCGATTACGTGGAAAAACTGGAAATCCCGGGCGTTTATTTGCGAAAGGAATCACGCCGTTATTACCCGACCGGCGAAGTCGCTGCGCAGTTAATTGGCATCACCAATGTCGATGACAAAGGCATTGAGGGACTCGAGCGTTTATATGACGACTGGCTTACCGGTTCGCCGGGTACCC